>JBJTSM010000774.1:0-7821 GCA_046076685.1 Planctomycetia bacterium
GCAGCCAGCCGAGGGCGTCGTTGCCGGAGTCGGCGAGCAATGCCCAGTCGCGGCAGTCCTCGAGCCCCGGCAATCCACTGGCGAAGTGGAGGACGTCGGCCCGTTCGACGTCGATTCGTCCAAATCTGGAGGTGGTGATCCGCATGGCTGGTGGCACTCCTTCGCCGCGAACGGTGGGAAGCGGAGTCGGAGGCCACCTCGGCCTGCCGATTCCTGATTCCGAGAACTCGATGTCCGTACGGTTGAGATCGGCAGTCGGGGCGGTTCGGGTTGAAGAAATAGGCTTGGATAAAAGGGTGCGGTCCGGAAGGCGTTGCGGGCGGCGGGGTTAGGGCGGCTTACGCCGGCTTTCCAGTCTGGGTCGCTCGGGTGACACTCGGGTTGCGAAATCCCTAAATCTGTCACAATCATGTCGCCGGGGCGGTTTCCGCCGGACTGTCCCCGGGGCGAATGCGATGTGGGTGATCCGCCAGCATTTTCTTGTCTCTGAACGGCAGGCTGGTCTCGCGCGGAGAATTGTCATGCGTCGTTTGTTTGAGCTTGCATCTCTTGTGGCCGCTCTCGGGGGGCTCGCCATGTCGGGCTGCTTGTCGGGCGGGTATGACGCGGATTTCCGCACCAGCCTCGGCCGGTACCGGCAGGATGGCGAACTGCAGCGACTTCGCGCCACGCCGCACGCACTGGCGCAGGATCGACTGACCCTCCGAGTACCGAAGCTCTTTCAGGCGGAGGACGTGACGGGTGAAACGCCCCGATCCAAGCCGCCGTTCCTGCAGGACTTCCCTGGTTTCCAGGTGGCGTTTGAGTCGCTGCTCGAAGCTGAGGGAGCCAAGCTGCCGGTCGTGCTGTCAGTCGGCGTTCTGGCCGATCAAGAGAGCGGCCTCGAGGACATCAAGAAGAGGATCTTGAACCAGGTTCAAAAGGAGGCCGCATTTGCCAAGGCGGCCTGGGGCGTCGCGGAAGGACAGCCCGATTCGGGTGGTAAGACGTCATGGACCGTGCTGAAACTCGTCGGCCAGCAGGCCTTCGACCGCATCGTGGCAGGCAATCCCGAGACGAAAAACACCGAGGGTGAGACCCAGGTCTGGGTCGCTTCCGATTCGGACAGCAAAGTTTCTGCGGTGCTCGTCTGGCGCGTTCCGCAAGAACTCGCCGCGAACGTCGCCCTGAACGAGCTGGCCGGGTTGGTCGCAAAAACCGTGGAGTTCCGGCCGGCACAAGCAGCGCCCGCCGCGGCGGCTCCCGACGCCGTCCCTGCCGAGCCTGCGGTCGCCCAGTGACGGGGGATCAGTGACGGGCAATCAGTGACGGGGAAGCCTTGCGCCGTTCCGACAACCGCCCTTACTGCCACATGGGCTGGGCGGCCCAGGATGCCAGTGGAGCCAGGATGAGCAGCGGGGCCCAGGCACCGATCGACGGGCTGATGACGTAGGCCGCCGCCAGGGCGTGGCAGGCGAAGATCACCAGGAAAAACACCACCGCCGACAGCACGCAGAGGCCGACTGCCGCGAAGATGCCGCGCCGATTCGGGCCCACCACCAGCGGTATGCCCAGGAGCGCCAGCGACATGTCCAGGAATGGAGAAACCATCCTGGCGTGGACTCGTAGCGGGATCTCCGCGCCGACCCCGAGGCTTGGGTTGGTGATCGCCCGGGCGAGTTCCAAGGTCGATGAATACTGGCTCCAGCTCGATGATCCGATCAGTTGCTCGAACGTCACGTCACTGGCCACGAAGCATTGTCCCGGTGTAAGCCATTCGGCAGCCGCCCGGGTGAACACAACCGTACGGCCGTCAGACTGCAGGGGGGCGAGCCGATCGATGTCAGCCGGCTCTTTGACGCCGGACAGCAGATACCCCGCCGGGTGCGTGGTGTCGGCCGGTCTCCAGATGGCTTCGGTCGCATTGATCTGGGGGCCGTATTCGGAGAGGGCAGGAGGCATCAGGAGGCTGGGGGTGTCGATGCGGCAGGCGGCGAGTTGGGCCGATCGACCGCGAAACAGGATCTCCGTCGCGTGGTCATAGCGGGCTTCGAAGGCGTGCGTGGCATCTCCTCGCAGATCCTGCGCGTTGCGGGTGAAGTTATGCCTGATCCGGGGCAGCACGATCTCCCGGTTCGTCATGGCGAGCAGGCTCACCACCGCGGCGAAGACCAGGGTCGGACGGGCGATCCGCCAACGGGTGATGCCGGCGGCGAGCAGGGCCGTCAGTTCATTGTGCCGCTCCAGCCACGAGAGGGCGAACATGGCGCTGGCCAGCGAAATGACCGGGCTCGTGGCGTCGAAAAACGAGATCAGCCGATAGCCGTAGTAGGCGCCCAGCACCTGCGCCAGGCCGCCCGCTTCGGGCGCGTGGGCGATGAATTCTTCGATGTTCGTGAATGCGTCGACCACGAAGGTCAGCCCCGCGAGGCTCACGAACACGATCGTGAAGGCGTGCAGTTGAGCCCGGGTGATGTAACGGTCGATGAGCATGAACGCTTGACGGATTGCAACCCTGGTGGACGATGGAGCGCGGCCGGCCGGCCTCGCCTGCGGCCGGCCGCAGCCCGAGCCTGCAGCAAGGGCGGGCGGCGCGTCGCTCGCGGTGGCGGAAGGTACGCCCGTCGACAGGGAGCGTCAACCTGGAAACGGGTGGGCCCAAGGCTGAGAAAGTCGGCGATATCATGGGAAAAACAGAAAAACCCTGAAGGCAAGCCCCTGAGGCCAAGCGGCCCATGAAAGGCATCGACGAGGCTCGCAACGCGGTTGAGACCAGGGCAGAAGCGGCCTTTGGATGGGTTTCGACGCTGCGGCGCGAGATTGGCCGCTGGGCGGCCTGTGGTCTCGATCTCGTCTATCCGGCGCGGTGTCCGATCTGCCTCTGCGAGCCTCGCGACGGGCTGGAGGGCGGCTGGCGCGGGACGGCGGGCGGACCGGTGGCGTTTTCCTGGCAGGCGGCTGTCTGCGGCCGTTGCGAGCGGGAGTTGTCTGCCGACATGCCGCGGTGTTTCCGCTGCGGCGAGGCGGGGCACGCGGCCTCCGGCTGCCGCGTCTGCCTGCAGGGCAGGCGGGACTGGCGGCACATCGCAATCCTGGCTTCCTACACCGGTGGGCTCCGAGAGGCGGTCCTTCGCGCCAAGCGGCCCGCCGGAGACGGCGTGGCGGCGGCGTTGGGCACGCTCCTGGTCGGCAAGCATCGCGATGCCCTGGTAGGCTGGGGCGTCGGCCGGATCGTGCCGGTGCCGATGCACTGGATCCGGCGATCGATTCGCGGCACGAGCGCGGCGGACGGGATGGCCACGCGGATCGCCAGCCTCCTCGGGCTGCCCCTGAGCCGGGCGCTGACGAGGCACAGGGCCACGCCCATGCAGAACGAACTGCCGATCGCCGAGCGGCCGCTGAATGTGGAGGGGGCCTTTCGCTGCCGCCGCCGTCTCGATGGAGAGAGCATCCTGCTCGTCGACGACGTGGTGACGACGGGTGCGACCCTCTCCGCCTGCTGCCGGGCCCTGAGGGCGGCCGGGGCGGCGACCGTCGACGTGGCGGTCGTGGCACGAGCCGACCGGACCGGTGCCGACTCCCAGCCAGCCGCGGAACTGCGGTAGTCTTGCGGTCCCGGCGGCCCTGCCCCGGCCACCATCGGCTGCTCGGTCAACCGTACAACCAGGACATTCATGGACGCGCAACCACATCACGCCCGGCAGGACAGGCCGATCCGGATCGGCACACGGGCGAGCCTGCTGGCCCGCACCCAGACTGGATGGGTCGTCGAACAGCTGCGCGGCCTCGGTCATGCCGTGGAGGTCGTCACCATTTCCACGCAGGGAGATGCCCGCACCGATGTGCCGATCGCGGCCATCGGCGGAGACGGCGTGTTCGTCCGCGAACTCGAGCGGGCCCTCCTGGAACACCGGATCGACGCCGCCGTGCACAGTCTCAAGGATCTGCCCACGGAGGGCACGCCCGGGCTGGAAGTCGCGTGCGTGCCGGTGCGGGCCATGCCATTCGACGCGCTCGTCGCCCGGGAGCCTTGCACGCTCGAATCATTGCCGCCGGGCGCGATCGTGGGCACCTCCAGCGTGCGGCGGATCGCCCAGGTGAAGGCCATTCGCGGCGACCTGAACGTGCTGCCCGTCCGCGGCAACGTCGACACGCGGCTCCGGCGGCTCGACGCGGGCGAATACGACTGCCTGATCCTCGCCGGCGCGGGGCTCGAGCGGTTGGGTTTGTCGAAGCGCATCACGCACGTCCTGCGTCCGGACTCGTTCTGGCCCGCCGTCTCGCAGGGGGCGCTCGGCGTGCAGATCCGAGCCGACGACGAGGCCGTGCGGCGGGCGCTCGAGCCCATCGACGACCCCGCGACACACGCCGCCGTGCGGGCGGAGCGGAGTTGCCTCGCCGCTCTCGCGGGAGGTTGTCTGGCACCCATCGGGGCGTGGGGCCATCAGACCGACGACGGCGGGCTCGAACTGGGCGGGTGCGTGCTCGAGGAGGCGGGAGGTCGCGTGACGAGGATCACGGCGACGGCCCGGATTGCCGGCCCCAGGAGCGATCCGCAGGGCCTGTCCGCCGCGGAGTCGCTCGGGAACAGGGTGGCCGCCATGCTTCTCGCCCGTGGAGCGGCAGACATGCTGTCCCGGATGCGGGTGAGGCCGACGCAGGCATGAGTCCAACGACCAAACCCATCGAAAAACAGGTGCACCGCCCAAATGGGGAGTTGGTTGTTTGACGTGGATTCGCCACAGTCCTCGTGTTGAACGGTGGCTCACCAGCCCGCGCCCGCCACGTGTGTATTGTTTCAAAAAACTTGATTTGCTAGCATTGGGCGACGGCACGGTCGGCCAAGGCGACGCGAGCGTGTCCTGATCCGAACACTTCAGAGGAGGCTGTTCCGCGGCCGCCGCGGCAAAGTCGAAAACGCAGATGTCCATCAAATTAGTCATTGCCGATGATCACGAGGTCGTCCGCCGCGGGCTCGTCAGCCTTCTGGCCGGCTCGGAGGTCAAGATCGTGGGAGAGGCATCCAGCGGAGACGAGGCCGTCAAGCTGACGCGGAAACTGAAGCCGGACGTGGTCCTGCTCGACATCCGTATGGCCGGCAAGGATGGACTCGAGGCGCTCGAGAAGATTCGTGCCGACATGCCGTCCGTCCGGGTGGTGATGCTCTCCACCTTCGACAATCCGACCTACGTGGCCCGGGCCGTCGCGGCCGGTGCGCACGACTACATGCTCAAGGGGTGTACCCGCGCCGAACTCATCCACTCGATCACGGGAGCGGCGGCCGGCCAGTTGCCGATGAGGGCCGGAGAGTTGCGGCGTGTGGCCACGACCATGGCCAATCGTGTTGCGACGCCCGATCCCGACATTCCGCTCACCCAGCGGGAAACGCAGGTGCTTCGCCACATGGCGCTGGGGCTTTCCAACAAGGAGATCGCCCAATCCCTCACGATCAGCGTGGAGACGGTCAAGGAGCATGTGCAGAACATCCTCCGGAAGATCGCCGTGGGCGATCGCACCCAGGCTGCGGTCTGGGCCGTCCGCCGCGGCTTGGTGTGAGCGGCGCGGCGTCACGCTCCTGCTGTCAGGGCGTCGCCGTTCAGGGGGCGCGGGGATGGGCCTTGTCGAAGGCGTCGAGCAGGCGCGAGGTTGTCACGTGGGTGTAGATCTGCGTGGTCACCAGGCTCTTGTGTCCGAGGAGTTCCTGCACGCTGCGAATGTCGGCACCGGCGTCGAGCAGGTGCGTGGCGAAACTGTGCCGCAGCGTGTGAGGGCTCGCACGCCGTGAGAGTCCGGCGGCCGCCAGATGCTTTTCGAGTAGTCGGGCCACGCCGCGAACCGACAGCCTGCGGCCGAACTTGTTCGTGAACAAGGGGCGTGGTGCTCGGCGGGCCGTGGCGGCCGGCGGCTGGGGGCGGTCCGTGAGCCATGACTGCAGGGCCTCGCGTGCATGGGAGCCCACGATCCCCAGCCTCTCCCGGCGTCCCTTGCCGCGGACGCGGACGGTACAGCCGCGAAGGTCGAGGTCGGCATCGTCGAGGTTGACCAGTTCCCGCACGCGGACGCCCGACGAGTACATGAGTTCGAGGATCGCGCGGTCGCGCAGACCTCCCGCCTGTCCCGGTTTGGGGGCTGCAAGCAGCCTGCGGATTTCCTCTCCCGTGAGAAACTTCGGGAGCTTGCGGGACCGCTTGGGGCTTCGCAGCGGCTTCGCCGGGTTGGCCGGAACCCAGCCCTCGCGTTGGGCAAAGGCGTAGAAGCTGCGGGTGCAGGCCAACTTGCGAGCCACGCTGGAGGCGGCGTAGCCGGCGGAGTGCAGGCCGCCGGCAAACCGCCGCAGGATGACGCTCGAGGCTTCCGCGGGCGTGCGGCAGCCGGCGGACCGCAGGAATTCCTCCAGTTGTCGGAGATCCTCGCGGTAGCTCTTCAGCGTCAGCGGGGACGCACCGCGTTCCGCGGCGAGAAACCGCAGGAATCTCGCGATTGCGTGCGAAAAGCCATCGCCCGCCGACATGTGCAGGGCCATTGGAGCTGCCTAAGCAGGGCGGTCGGCTCGTGGCACGAAGCGATGGCGGCGGCTGTGCGCCGCGGTCCCACGGACCTTCTGTCCCAACGTGGCGGCGTCGTACCAGGAGAAGCTGAGATCCGGATTCGCGGCATACCGTGCGAGCGTCCGCAGCGTTTCCTCGCGGCTGTCATCGTCGTAGAGGAAAACGTAGCGTTCTCCGCCCTTCACCAGCGCGATGACGTTGATGTCCCGGGAGGCCATGAGCCGCTTCCTGCAGGCCGAGTGGCCGCACCCACGGCCCACCCGGGGATATCGGCAGCCGGCGTGCGCCGCCCCCAGCCTTCCGGCGACCCCCCGCCCGGTCGCCGTGACCGTGCCATCTCTCCATGCCGCCCGGGCAGGTCATGGCGGCAGGGTGGTTTCCGCTGTCTATCCGCTGTCTAAAAGAGCTGGCCGAAGCCGCGGAGGGCGATCGGTTCCCGCGACGAAAAGGGCTCGCCGTGCAGCGTGCCGATCGTCGCTCCCCACCACCTCGATGCCGCCTCGACCCTGTCGAGCACCGTAGGTTTGGGGGCAGTCTGGTCAAACTGGCTGGAGTAGCAGGCCAGGCTCGCCCACTTGGTTGCCCAGGTCGCGGAGGTGTCCACAACGAAGGCCGGCTGGCGGACGAGTTTCAGATGCACGCACCAGTAGTAGTAGATGCGTTCCGGGTGCCAGGGCTCCCCGGCGAGATCGCACTTGGTGAGCTTCGCCCAGAACCGTGCGGCCTCGACGAGCCTCGTGGCGGCGACATGATCGGGATGGGCGTCGATCCAGTGGGGAGCGAAGAGCCAGCGTGGGCGAACGCGGCGGATCACCCCGGCCAACGCCGCGCGGGCGGTGAGTGTCGCCCGCAGGTGGCGGTTGGGGAGACCGAGGTTCTCCCGCCAGGGCAGCCCGAGCGCCGCGGTGGCGGCCGCCGTTTCGCGAGCGCGTGTTTCCCGCGAGCCTCGCGGGGTCGGCTCGCCGTCGGTCAGGTCGAGCACGCCCACGGAAAGCCCCTGGGACAGCATCAACGCGATGGTGCCACCCATCCCGAGTTCGGCATCGTCGGGGTGCGGGGCGATCACGAGCACGTCGAGCATGGGAGCGCCTGCGAAGGGAAGCGTTGGGCACGGCCGTCGATTGCCCGGACCGCTCACAGCCAGCATACTCTCCCGCATGCCACCGCACCCAACCGGCCGCACCGAAGCCCCCGGGCAATCCTCGCAGGAGCAGCTCTTCGACGACGTCTGCACGCACGCCCGCGAGGTCGCCGTGCTGGCGTCGGTGGAATCCCTGCTCGGCTGGGACGAGCA
>JBJTSM010000775.1:0-3670 GCA_046076685.1 Planctomycetia bacterium
AGCCGCCGGCTCCGGGATGGAAGCCGGATGGTTCCGCCGACGCGCCCGTCGACACGAGTAAGCCAAATGAACCAGCGGCCGTGAAGCCCGACGCCAGGACTGACTCCAAGCCCGACAGCACCGCCGACGCGGTGATCGACCTGGTGGGCGGGGTGCTCAGCGAAGTGGCCAAGCGGCGGGCCGAACGCCAGGCGGCCGAGGTGGCGAATCCTGACCAGGCTCCACCTCCCCGGCGCGGACGCCTCTTGAGAAGGTTCGTGCAGCCGCCGCCGCCCGCTCCCGCGGCACCGCCGGCGCTCGAGCCGGTGCCGCCGACGCGATGAAAAACCGCGGCCCGATCCCCGGGCTTGCGCCCGGGGCTTGTATGGGACGGGCGTTCATATAAGCCCGAACCGCAAGCGCCGGGATGGCGTCCAAAAACCGCGCACCATTTCGCGCAGAGAAATCCGCGCAGAGAAAAAGCCGGGCCTTCCTCGCGGAAGGCCCGGCCCTTGAATCCTCTCCAGCCCGCTCATTGCTCGGGTCAGGGCTGACCTCGTTGCGATTGAGCGGCCGGATGTCGTTCGAGCTTGGTCAAGACTCAGGTCTTGGCCGGAGCAGCCGGAGCCTCCGGGGCGGCCTCGGTCGGCACGCCTTCCGAGACCACGCCGCTGCCTTCACAGCCACCGCCGGCGCAGCCGCCTTCGACGGCAGCCGACTCGCCGCAGCCCGACTCACAAGCCGGAGCAGCAGCGGCCTCTTCGCCGTGGCAACGCTTCTTCGCCTTGTGCTTGGCGAGCAGGCCACCGTGGCAACGCTTCTTGTGGCTCAGCAGACCGCCATGGCAGCCGCGGGCACGCCCATGGCAGCCGTGGCCGGCGACGGCACCCGAGTCACCGCCCACGAGGGCGATGGCGACGAGAGCAATGAACATGGCGAAACAGAATCCGAGAAAACGCTTCATCACATACCTCCAGATGAAAACATTGAACGCGTCGTGCGTTCCTTGAAGCCGTCACGAAACAACCTCGATCCGGGACGGCCACCGGACCGCAGCAACCGAGCGAGCAACGAGACCACCCGGGGTACCGAGAAAACATCCATGCAACCGGTAGCACTACCCTGAAAGAGCTGCGGGTTGGGGAAACTTTCCGGCCTGGGTAATCCAGGTGGTTAAGCTAACAATGCCCCCGGGGCTGTCAAGGATGCCCGGTCGGCCGGCCGGCTCGGCCGGGGCCCGAGAACCGCGATAAAGCCGCTGAAAAAGCCCCGTTCACTGGCTTTATGGGCTGCCCAGAGAGAGGGCCAAAAACCTACCCGGGCGGTCCGCGAGAGCCGCCGGACCGTCACCAGTGGAGCCCCAGACTACTTCCGCTGACCGTCGGCGGGGCCCGTGGCGGTGCGGGGGGCTGCTGGCTGCTTGGCCTGCTGCGTGGCCCGCTGGGCTCGCTTTTGCAGCTCCTGCGCCACCATTTCCTGCTTGGCGATCATGTCTTCAGGGTCTTCGAAATTCAGCAGGAGGGGGGGCATGTCGTCGAAAATCTTCGTGGCCATGCCGGCCACCCGCCAGCCCTCGGGGTCGAGGCGAACGGCCCAGACCACGTTTTCCGTGGTGGTGAAGCCGTCCGGATCGGTGTCGGTCCAGGTGGTGCCGACGTGGACCAAGTCCTCCGAGCCCTTGATGAGTTCGCACTCGCGGATCGAATAGGTGGCCGTGGAGGCCACCGGCGGCGCCACCGAAATCCCCAGTTCCTGGGTCTTGGCTCGGGCCACCTTCGTGAGCATCGCCAGGGCACCGGCGTCGTCGCCCCGCTTGATCGCCTCGAGGAACGCCGCCACGGTGGCCTTGGCCGGATCGGTCGCCACAGAGCCGGCGGCATTGCTGCTCGAGGAACAGCCCGCCAGATTCAGGGCGGCAAGGCCGCAGCCGCACAGCAGGCAGGCAACCCACAGGGAGTACACCCGTTTGCCGACGGCACGGAGCGCCGAGGATCCAGACGTGCGAGGCGTGGCGATCATGCTCAATCTCCCAAAGGGCTCCGAGACGACTTCCGGGAATGTGCGGGAATGTCAGCCGCAGACGCCCTGTCGAGGGCAGCCCGCGGACGGCGGGGCGGGACAGTGACAGCCGCCCCGAAGCGGGTCAAGGCGAAAACCGGTCGCCACTTTCCACCGCCACTTTCATATGATGCAGACGAGCCGGCGCGGCCACGCCCGGCAGGGCCCGGAGGCTGAGAGATGACACTGGCGGCGAATTTCGGGGTGTTCAGGCAGGTGGCGGCGATCGGGGTGGCCGTCTGGCTCATCGGCTCGCAGACGGTCGCCAGCGGACAGGGCGCCGGCCGCGAGGGCGGCGCCGCACCGCGGGAGATCATGCGGGCCCGGCCGCCGGCGGCGGCCTGGGACAAGCCCACGCTCAGGACCTTCCTCGATGATGCCTTCGAAGAACTGGAGGGCGAACGCCCCGACTTCGCGGCAACCTCGCCCCGCAGCGGCGCGGGGGCGGCCGCCCAGCCGGGCGGCGCGGCCTCGCCCAGTGCTGGCGGCGGCTTCAAGTGGTCGGCCCTCGTCTCGGCAGAGTCGCTCGCCGACGAGATCAAGGACATGAAGTCGGCGTTGTCGCAGGCGGTGGCCAGCCAGTCCGACTTCAAGGGGGGCGGCTACGACAAGGCCCGCGAGGCGTTCAGCACCGTCGCCCTCTGCTTCGCCGTGATCGCGGCCTACGATCAGGACGTGCGGTGGAAGAAAGACGCCGAGACGGCCCGCGACCTGTTCGCGCGGGTGGGCTTCAACTGCAAGGTGGGTACGGAACAATCGTTCAACGAATCGAAGCTCCGCGTCGCCGATCTCGAGACGCTGCTGGAAGGCGGCTCGCCCACGGCCCGGCCCGATCGCGAGGAGGATTTCCGCTGGAGCCAGGTGGCCGGCCGCCCCGCGCTCATGTCGCGGCTCGAATCAGCCGACGGAACGCTCGCCGCGGCGAGCGCGTCGAAGGGGGATTTCGACAAGTCCCTGGAACGCGTGCTGCGCGACGCCGAGGTCGTGGCCCTGATCGGCGAGGTGATCCAGCGGGAGGAGTTCGAGTATCACGACGACGACACCTACAAAGGCTACGCGGCGGGGATGCGCGACGCGGCCGTGCGGGTGCGGGATGCCGCCCAGAAAAAAGACTACGACGCCGCGCGGGCCGCGCTCGGCGAGCTGAAGAAGTCGTGCGACGCCTGCCACGGGGACTACCGCAGTTAGATTCACGAAAAACATGGCCATCCTGGCCATTTTTTCTTGGCGGGCCTCCGCCCGCTGGCGCGAGCCGGGCATCGTGCCCGGCAGTCGACGGTGACTCGACCGGATCCCGTCGCTTGCGCTCAGGGCTTGTATGGGAGCCGTCGCGTTTTCGATACAAGCCCCCGGCGCGAGCCGGGGGATGGGGCATCGGTTTGCGGCACCATCCCGTCGCGTTTCCCATACAAGCCCCCGGCGCGAGCCGGGGGATGGGGCATCGGTTCACGCACCATCCCGTCGCTTGCGCTCAGGGCTTGCATGGAGCCGCCGCGTCAGGATTTCGGCTGCTCGAAGAGCGCGGGCAGCGGCTTCAGGTCGACGAGTTCCGCCAGCCCGGCGGCCACGATTTCCCGGCCCGTCACGTAGCGGTGGGTGCGGCTCCACTCGTTGATGAGATCGGCCGATCGGC
>JBJTSM010000776.1:0-5930 GCA_046076685.1 Planctomycetia bacterium
GCTCTGGCGGCCTGAGGAGCGGCGACCATGAACGAGCCGAGGTCTCTGGGCGGGCTGCCCGCCCGCACGTTCGAGCAGATCGGGACCGTTCTGGCCCGGTTCCCGCAGATCCGCTGGGTGAGGTTGTACGGCTCCAGAGCCCTGGGCCGGCAACGGCCCGGCTCCGACATCGACCTGGCCTTCAGCTGCCCCGAAGACTGCAGCGCCGCCCTGGCCGGTGCGTTGGAAGAACTGCCGATCCCCTACAGGGTGGATGTGACCCACTGGGAGAGCCTGCGCCATGCGGGGCTGCGCCGGCACATCGCCGCGGTGGGGTTGCCCTGGCCGAACCTGCCCGCTGCAGCGGCGGAACGCCCCCGAGTGGAACAGTCAGGCTGAGGATTCCGGCGCCACAATGCCGCCTTGTGCATCGCGCCTGGCGCGGCCCCGGCCCTCTGTGCAGCCCTTGCTTGTGATTCCGCCGGCGCTGCTGGCGGGGATGGATCAGGCGATCCACCCTGGGCTTTACGTCGTCCTGCTGATGGTGGCGGTGGGCCTGGGCCTGCCGGCGGGGTGGCTGGTGGTGGCAGGCGGCTTTCTCTATGGCGCCGCGATCGGCATCCCCGCGGTGCTGCTGGGCCAGGCGGCGGGGCTGACCCTCAACATGAAACCGCAGGCGGTTTCCAACCAACTTCAACGGTTGTGCAGCCTCGGAATCATCCGGTCACGCCGGGCCGGCGTGAACGTCCATTACCGTGTCGTGGACCTTTGCGTCCGATCTCTGCTCGATCAGGGTTTGTGCCTGACCGAAGAGGCTACGAAACGGAATCTCGGTGAATGATGAACCAGCCGACACCATCCCGCCGCTCCTGTGCAGAGACACTCCGCACATTCCGCCTCGTGTTTACCGGAACCGGGGCGTCGGTCAGCGTGTCGCTGTGTCGCTGCATCCATTCGTTGCCATGCCGTGACTCGGGCGACATCGGGGGAAGCTCATGAAGACCGTTCTATTTGTCTGCGTCGAGAACTCGAACCGGAGCCAAATGGCCGAAGCCTTCGCCCGGATGCACGGCGGACACAGGGTTCAGGCCGCCAGCGCCGGCTCACGGCCCTCGGGCCGTATCAACCCCAAGGCAATCGAGGCCATGAGGGAGTTGGGCTATGACCTGACCGCCCATTCTTCCAAAGGCTTGGAGGACTTCGACGGCAGGTCAGTGGACGTGGCGGTCACGATGGGGTGCGGTGATGAGTGTCCACTCGTGCTCGCCGGTCGGCGCGAGGACTGGCAGATCCCGGACCCCCGAGAGATGTCCCCCGAAGAGTTTCGGGGCGTCAGGAATGTGATTGAAAAAAAGGTGCTGGCGTTGCTCTCGTCTCTTGATGTTTCTCGCTGAAAGGTCGTCGATGACAGTTGCGGACTTTCGAGCGTTGTTGGACGCCCATCCCGAAGCGAAGATGCACTGGATGCTGCCAGACCGAGGATTCGTTCCGGAGCACTACCACATCACGGAAGTCGGGCGTCTGCAGAAGGACTTCATTGACTGCGGTGGCACGATCCGATCCCTCTCGTCCTGCCTGCTCCAGATCTGGGTTGCCGACGACAAAGACCATCGGCTCCACGCGACCACACTGGCACAGATCATCGAGATCGCCGGTCCCGTGCTGAAGAGCGACGAGTTGCCGGTCGAAGTCGAGTACGACGCGGGGACAATTTCACAGTATCCGGTTGCCGGTGTGGAGGTCACGCCCGCCGGGCTGCTGTTCCACCTCGGCACCAAGCACACCGCCTGCCTTGCCCCGGAGAAGTGCGGGGTGGACGGTGGCGGCTGCTGTTGAGGACGGCATCGAGGCAGGTTGGCCGGTAGCCGTCGTTTGTCGGTTCGAAAGATTTACGCAGCCGGCAGAAAAGCTCCGGTTTCCAGGCCGCCATCCCGGAATGGAAGAGTTCAATTCGGCTTCCACCGCCCCGACTCGCCTTCTCCTGCTCTCGCGGTTCGTCGCTCCTCATGGGGGCGGCTTTCCCGACCGTCCGGCGGATTCTCCGTCACGCTCTCGATCCGCCCGTCCCGCAGCCGCACCACCCGGCGGGCCCGGGCGGTGATGTCGGGCTCGTGGGTCACGAGCACGATCGTGCGGCCGGCGCGGTTGAGGGCGGCGAGCATGTCCATGATCTCGTGGCTGGTGGCGGTGTCGAGATTGCCCGTCGGCTCGTCGGCGAGGATGAGCGCGGGGTTGTTGACCAGCGCCCGCGCGATCGCCACCCGCTGCAGCTGCCCGCCGGACAGCTGCGTCGGCCGGTGGCCGAGCCGGTCGGCCAGCCCCACGAGCCTCGCCAGCGCCAGGCAGCGGCCGTGGTCGCCCGGCTGCCGCGGCCGGTAGGCCAGCGGCAACGCGATATTCTCCACCACGCTCAGCTGCGGGATGAGGTTGTATGACTGGAAGACGAACCCGAGCGTGCGGCCGCGAACCCGCGAGAGCGCCGCGTCGGCGCTGGACCGGTCGTCGGCCCAGCGGCCCCCACGTTCAAACTCCGCACGACCGACTTCTGGGCCACGGGCGTGAACGTAGGCCTCGAATACCAGTTTTGATCGGGCTGGATGCGAAAAAGAAAAGGGTGCCAGCCACCAGATCTGGGTCGACTATTCGTTGAGCGGTACGATAGAGACTACGCATTATCAGCCCGGCCGAAGTGATGTTGATTTTCTGGTGGATTTGGCCCCGGACCGCAGTCCTGCGGCACAGTTTTTTCAGATCTATCGCACGCTTGCCGAACTGTTTGATGAACGGATCGACCTGGTGAACATCGCAGGAGTGAAGAACCGATTCTTCAAGGCGGAACTCGCCGAGACACGGATTCCCCTGTATGTCGCCGCGTAATGTGCCGGGGCTCCTGAAAGCCACGCTTCCTCATACCTGCCACGGCGCCGTGGCACACGAAAGGAGTCTGCTTCCATGAACCTGATCGATCTGTTTCGGCGTCGCCAGGATGCGTCACCCGTCGTCAACCGGGAGGCAGTTCTCGCTCGTTACCGACGTCTGCGGGCGGTTGGCCGGGATCTCAACAACAGATTGGTTGCTCGGCTTTCCAAGGACGCTCTGCAGGAGGGCGGAAAGAGGTTGGGGATTCTCCGCGGCGATACACTGGTCTTCGACACCGAAGATGAGGCCTCGGTCTTGATGGATTACTGCCTCTACGATGTGCGGCGAAGGGGACGCAATGCGATCGAGCAGTACCTGATCGACTCCCAGCCCGAAACTGAAGCGGACGAGATGGCTTGTTTGCGATCCATGCAACACGCGATCTACTCGCTGTTCGTCGTCGAATCGGTCGAACGCGGTCTGGGCGCAATCGTGCGGGACTTGATGTCGCAGGAAGTCTTCCTGGTCGTGGATATGGGCCTCGGGAGTTCTGCCGATCCGGGATTGGTCTTCGCCTCGCGAGTGCTGCACCACGACGGGTTTTCCATGACCGGTGGAGCGGCACTTCCTGTCGGCGTGCTACCGGCAGATCAACAAGACGCGTTGGCGACGAACGTGTCCATGGCGACGACACCTGACGCCGACGGTTGCTTTGACCCTGCTCCGCTCATTCGTGCCTGCTTGAGCGGTGGATGCTCGGCGCACCTTCAATACCAAGAACCGTGGGGACAGACGACCGCGCAGCAGCGAATTTCAAACGGCAATCCATCCTCCCCGGTGGGGCGGAACTCCCCGTGTCCCTGCGGCAGCGGCAAGAAGTACAAGCAGTGTTGCCTGAAACATCGCTGATGGGGCCGGAAACACAACCACCGATGTTTTTCCTTCGCCGCGATGACAGGATTCATGACACGAGGGTGACGTTGGCGTAGACCCGGTCATTCGGCCGGTATCGGGTGCTGGCGTTCCAGCCCGAGCCGAACTCAGTGCGAGCCAAACACGACCAGCAGCACGAGGGTTCCCAGCACGACGAGCAGCAGCGTGCCCAGGACATACATCCACGGCCGGAACGGCCCCCGAAAGGCGTCGTCCCCCTCGATCCAAGTCCGCAGCGATTCGTGCCATTCGCCATCGGGCTCGGATTCACGAACCGAATCGCCGGCCGGTGCTGGCTTTTCCGGCTCTCCATCCTCGCGCCAGATGCCGCTGTCGAATTGCGGCAGTTCGCCCGCTTCCGGGAGCCGTTCCTCCGCCGGTGACTCGTTTTCCCCCAGGACCTCCTCGCGGATGTCACGGAGCGGCCGCCATGGGCCGTCGGCAGCGGTGGCGATCTCATCCCGCATCCGCAGCCGTTTTTCCTCGCGCAGGCTGCGAAGTTTTTCCCGGCTCAGGGGACCCTTGATCCGGCCATCCCGCCGCACGTAATACATTGCCTTCCTCCAGCGGGCCCCAGCGTAGCGCCTTTCACGCCGACGTGCCGAGCCGTCGCATACAGACCATCCCATCGCTTGCGCTCAGGGCTTGCATGCGCGCCACCGCCCATAAAAACCCCGGGTGCAAACCCGGGGATCGCGGCCAAAACCAACGCACCATTCCGCTGGCGGCCCATTACCGAGCCGCCACTGGCTTTTCGCTCGTCACGGTGCAAGAGTGAAGGGGTCGGCTCCCCTCCACCGGGGCGGCCGATCGTCGGAGCCCCACCGTGCCTGTTCCATCGCTGATGGACATGGTCCGTCGGCTCGTGCCGCGGATCATCACGGACAAGGACGCCTCACAACCCGACCTCCGAGACGCCTTCGCGGACGACGGTCTGCGCCCGCGCGGCTCGGGCCCGCTCGTCGGTGAACCGGCCGGCGAACTCCCCCTGCGGGGCGAGATCTTCTCGACCGAGCAGCTGCAGCGGCATGCCCGCGTGGTCGCCGGCGCGCATCGCCTCATCCGCCTGCGCACCTCGGGCAGCCTGCTCACACGGCTGGCCGACAACGAGCGCGTGCTCACCGACACCTACGAACTGCTCGCCGCGGCGTCCAAGCGGGGCCGCCGCATCGCCCCCGCCTCCGAATGGCTGCTCGACAACTTCTACCTCGTCGAGGAGCAGATCCGCTCCACCCGCCGGCTCCTGCCCCGCTCCTACCTCGACCAGCTTCCCGCCCTCGCCTCCGACTGCCCGCGGACCTACCGGATCGCGATGGAACTGATCGCGCACACCGACGGCCGCGTGGAGGCCGCGGGACTCGACGCCTTCATCGCCGCCTATCAATCGGTCTCGGCGCTCGCGCTCGGCGAGCTCTGGGCCATGCCGCTCATGCTGCGGCTGGCACTCATCGAAAACCTCCGCCGCGTGGCCCAGCGAATCGCCATCACCCGCCGCCACCGCGACATCGCCGCCGACTGGTCCGAGCGGCTGCTCGAGGCGGCTGAGCAGCGGCCCGCGGAGCTCGTGCTCGTGCTGGCCGACATGACGAAGGCCGCCCCGCCCCTGTCGGGCGCCTTCCTCGCGGAGTTCACCCGCCAGCTGCAGGGCAACACCTCCGTCTTTTCCCTCGCTGGCAGCTGGCTCGAGCACTGCCTCGCCGGGGAGGGGCTCACGATCGAGCAGATGGTGCTGGCGGAAGGCCAGGCGCAGGCCGCCGATCAGGTGTCGGTGGGCAACAGCATCGGCAGCCTGCGGTTCCTCGCCGTGCACGACTGGCGGGACTTCGTCGCCGCGCACAGCGTCGTGGAGCAGGCCCTCACCGAGGATCCCGCCCGAGTCTATGGGCAGACCGACTTCACCACCCGCAACCGCTACCGCACGAGCGTGGAGACGATCGCCCGGCGGACGGGCCGGGCCGAGGAGGAGGTCGCCCGCCGGGCCGTGGAGCTCGCCCGGACCGCGGCCGCCGAGCCGGGCCGGCCGCGGCGCGAGTCGCACGTCGGCTACTGGCTGATCGATACGGGCCGCAACCGGCTCATGCACGCGCTCGGCTATCGGTTCGCGGGCGTGGCCGGATGGCTCGCCCCCTGGCAGTGGGCCGCCGCCGCCGTGCGCCGGG
>JBJTSM010000777.1:0-4438 GCA_046076685.1 Planctomycetia bacterium
CGCATCAGCATCGTGCCGCGGTCCACGCCGAACCGGCGGCAGACGAGGTCGTAGTGGTGCAGCACCAGTTCCCGCTGCTCCGCGAGCGAGGGGTCGGGCGGCACGGGGCTGCCGCGGAGGAGCGCCGCCACCTGGGCGAAGATCCACGGCCGGGCGAGCGCTTCCCGGGCGATCATCACGCCGTCGACGCCGCTCTCCCGGAGCCTTGCGACCGCCGTCTCGGCCGAATCGATGTCGCCGTTGCCGACGACCGGCATCCGCGACACGCTCTGCTTCACTTCCGCGATGGCCCGCCAGTCGGCCGTGCCCGAGAAGAACTGCGAGGCCACGCGGCCGTGCACGGTGAGGCAGGAGGCGCCCGCCTCCTCGATCCGCTGGGCCACTTCGATGGCCGTCCGGCAGGTCTCGGCACAGCCCAGACGAATCTTCGCCGTCACGGGAACGCCGTCGCACGCCTCCACCACCCGCCGCACGATCGTGCCCACGCGATCGGGATCCCGCAGGAGCCACGAGCCGCTGTGTGCCTTCTCCGTCACCTGCCGCACGGGGCAGCCGAAATTCAGGTCGACGACACTGACGCGAAAGTCCCGGGCGAGCCGGCGGCCCACCGTCGCGAGGTTGTCGGGATCGTTGTCCCACATCTGCACGGCCAGCGGCCGCGGCTCGTCACGCACGCCCCAGAGCCGGTCCGGGTGCTCGCCGCGGTGCGTCTCGAGCCAGGCGGCACCGCGGGCGGCGATCATCTCGGTGGCCAGCAGGCCGGCGCCGCCGCACTCGCGGACCACCTGCCGGTAGGCGAAGTTCGTATACCCCGCCATCGGCGCCTGCAGCACCGGCGGGTCGACGACGACCGGGCCGATGGCGAGAGGCGGAACCGTGGCGCCGGAGGCTGGGGGGGCGGCGGAGAGGGGGGGCATGACGCGGCTGAGCCGGGGCGTTCACGCGGGGCACGACCCGCGTAGGATGGCCCTGAGCTTACCCGCCGCGGCGCGTCCGAGTCGAAGGGGCTTGTCGGCGTCGTGGAAATGGACCAACCACTCGTTGCGGGTGGGTGACGAGATCGCGCGAACCTTCGCGATCTGCACCAGATGCGACCGACCGAGCCGGGCGAATTCCATCGCCGGCAGCATCGCTTCCCATTCGGTCAGCGTCCGCTTCAGCTGCCGCCGGTCGTGCCCGGGGAGTTGGACGATCGAGTAGTTCTGCAACGACTCGATCCAGAGCACGTCCGCGACCGGCACGAGGTCGGTCGTTCGCTGCCCTGAGAGCCGGGACGAGAGCGGGATGCGATCGGTCGGACGAAGCTGGGCCGAAACAGACGGCGCGTCTGCCGGCGCCGGGGTCGCGCTGCGGGCGAAGAGCCGGTCGAGCCGGCGCATCGTCTCCTGCAGCCGGGCCGCCGAGCAGGGCTTGAGCAGGTAGTCGACCGCTCCGAACTGGTAGGCCGCGATGGCGTAGTCCGGGCGATCGGTGACGACCACGATCGCCTGTTCGCGGTCGAGATGCCGGGCGAGTATCGTCCCCGCGTCATCCGCGATGGAGACGTCGAGAAACACGACATCGGGCCGTTGCGTACGAGCCTGTTCGAGCGCCTGGGCGACCGTGTGCGCCGTGCCCGCGACCACGATCCCCGGCTGGCCCTTGAGCGATGCCTTGATTCGGCGAACCGCCCCCGGATCGGCGTCCACGATCATGGCCGACAACGGCGGAGATGCTTCGTCTTGAAGCGGGGGCGCGATCATACAATCGGTACAATTGGTGCAGCCGGATTTCTCCCCTCGACGATACCGTCGGGCCGCGGCGATGCAAAAACCGCCATTTTGCCCGGGAATGACCGCGGATTCGCGGTCCCGCACGCGGCCGGCCGGGGGCGTCAGTTGGCCGTCGGCGGGGCGGGGGTGGCTGCCGGCTGGGCCGCGGCCGGCGGCGGTGTGGCCCCGGCGGGCTGGGGCCGCCACTGGATCGGCGTGCCGATGAGCATCGATACGAAGCGGTCATCGGGCACCGACAGATCGGCGACCGCCATCGCGTATTCGGCGATGTCCAGGTTGTAGGCCTTCATCACCTTCACGAACTCGCGCTGCTGACCGGTCAGTGCGGCATGGGCCGCCGTCACCGCCTCGATCGGCCGCTGCCCCTTGGCATGGTCGGCCTCCGCCATCTGCATCGCCTTCTGTGCCGCGATCACGGCCGCCGCGCGGGCCTCCAGAGCCTCGTGCTTCGAGGGCAGCATCCGCACGATCGCCCGGATGCGTCCCGTCGCGGGGCGGGTGGCGAAGATCGTCTCGAAGTGGGTCTGGTAAGGCCCTGCCAGCGGCCTGTCGACGGGCCAGGGCAGCGGTTCGCCGGCGGGCAGCCGGACCAGGTCGACCAGTTCCTGCTGGGCGGCGATGAGTTCGGCACGGGCGTCGGCCAGATCGGCCCGGGCCGCCGCTAGGGCGACGTCTAAAACAGCCCGGTCGTGGGGATCGCCGCAGGGCGCGATGAGTTCAAGCCGTTCGAGGGCGTCGGTGCTCCAGCGGAGCGCCGCGTAGCCCCCGGAGACCTTCCAGTAGGCCTGCGAAATCCAGAGCCGACGGGCACGATCGCCCGACCGCTCGAGCGCCTCCACCAGCGGCAGCGGGCGGGCATAGACGCCGGACCGCGTCCCGGGAGCCGGCGCGCCGTCGTCGAGCGGTTCGAGGGCCTGGGAGAGAACGTTGGTGGCCACGCTTTCGGCCGGCTGCTCCGCGCGGCCGGCCGCGGGCGGGGCCACCACGACCGAGACCGTGCCGTCGGCCGCTGGCTCACCCGCCGCGGCATCTTCCGCGCGACAGGCACGGCCCGCGAGCACGCCGGCCATGGTCAGGAGCAGGATGAGTCGAATCGTGGAGGATCGCATGGACGCATGATACCCGGTCGCCGACCCCGTATACGACAGTGCTATGGCACCGGCTTCGGGGCGGCAAAAGTCTCGTCGCGTGGGCCGGGGCGGCCCAAAGCTCCTCGAGCTTTCGCCGACCCCTCCGCCTCCGTCTGTTGGCAAGGGGTCGTGGACATCGCCTACGAAGCTGCGTCGAGGTAGGGGTCTTGGCTCATCTGGATGTGCGCCTCGGCCCGCTGCCGCTCGACGTATTCGAGCACGCGACGCTGCCGGATGTGCCTGGCCTCGACCCGTTTCTGCGCCCTGCGAAACACGGCCAGCAGCCGCTCCGGATTGCCCGACAGCCGGCTGGTCAGGCCTGCCACGATGCGGCGGGCGCGGGCGGGGCCGTATCCCTGGAGCAGGATGTCGTCGTCGAGCGCCACGTACTGCCGCCACGTGCCGGGGTCACCCTGCCGGCCGCAGCGGCCGACGAGCTGCCGGTCGATGCGGGCCGAGTCGTGCAGTTCCGTGCAGATCACGTGCAGCCCGCCGAGTTCGTGCACGCCCTCGCCCAGCTTGATGTCGGTGCCGCGGCCCGCCATGTTCGTGGAGACGGTGATCTGGCCCCGCTGCCCGGCCTGCGCGACGATTTCGGCCTCCTTCTCGATGTGCCGGGCGTTGAGCACCGTATGCCGCAGGCCGGCGGCCGCCAGGAGGCGGGAGAGTTCCTCCGACTTGTCGATCGATCGCGTGCCGATCAGCACGGGCCGGCCGATTGCGTGCAGTTCCTTCACCTCGGTCACGATCCGGGCGAACTTCTCCGCCTGGTTCACGCACACCACCGGCGCGAGCCGCTGCCGGATCGCGGGCCGGTTGGTGGGGACGACCGCCACGGCCACCTCGTAGGTGCGGGCGAGTTCTCCCGCGCTGGTCGCGATCGTGCCGGTCATGCCCGCCAGGTGCGGCCAGCGGGCGAAAAGATTCTGCAGGGTGATCCTCGCCGCATGCCCGGATGACACGGTGGATTCGATCTGTTCCTGGGCCTCGACGGCCTGGTGCAGGCCGTCCCGCCAACTGCGGCCTTCGGCGGCGCGGCCGGTGGACTCGTCGATGATCACGACCTTGCCATCGCGGACGACGTATTGCCGGTCGCGGATGAAGAACCGCCGCGCCCGCAACGCCCGCTCGACGGCCTCGTAGATCGCCAGCAGGCTCACCGACTCGATCACCTCGGGCCTGGGCATGGCCCGCACGCGGCTGCGGCCGCGGCCGAGGAGTTCGCAGGTCTGTTTCTGCGGCTCGACCTCGAAGTCCAGGTCGGCCTGCAATTTCGCCGCGGCCTGCGCGGCGAAGCGGAACAGCCCCTGCTCAGCGGCCTGCGCCTCGCCGGGAGGAGACGCGATGATGAGCGGCGTGCGGGCGTCGTCGATGAGCACGTTGTCGGCTTCGTCGACCAGTGCGAACCAGTAGGGCCGTTGGAGAAGTTTGGCGGTAGCACCCGCACTTCGTCCCGTCAGCATGGCCCCGAGATCCCCGCGGCCTTCGGCAATCTCACGACTCATCAGGCGGTCCTTCAGGAAGTCGAAGCCGAAC
>JBJTSM010000778.1:0-2448 GCA_046076685.1 Planctomycetia bacterium
GCTTGACAGCACGGGACGCACCGGTTGGACGAGCGTGTCGCTCGGCGGGTCGCTCTACGCCGTGACGGCTCCTGGCGCCGGGATCGACACCGTGGTCGGCTGGGGCCGGGCGACGCCCGGGATCACGTTCGTCGAGCCCGACTTCGCGATCAACCGCACCCTGTTTCCCAACGACCCGAGTTTTTCGCAGCTCTGGGGCCTGCACAACACGGGACAGAGCGGCGGCCTCGCCGACGCCGACATCGACGCCCCCGAGGCGTGGAACGTGACGACCGGTTCGCGCAGCGTGGTCATCGGCGTGATCGACTCCGGTATCGACGTCAACCACCCCGATCTGGCCGCCAACATCTGGCGCAACCCCGGCGAAATCGCCGGCAACGGCATCGACGACGACCGCAACGGCTTCGTGGACGACGTGCACGGCTGGAACTTCATCGACAACAACAACAACGTCCAGGACGACTACGGCCACGGCACCCACGTATCGGGCATCATCGGCGCCGTGGGCAACAACGGTCTGGGCGTCGCGGGGATCAACTGGCAGGTCTCCATCATGCCGCTGCGGTTCCAGGACAAACACGGGTCGGGCTACACGGGCCTGGCGGTCGCCGCACTCAACTACGCCGCGATGATGCGACGGGATTACGGCATCAACGTCGTCGTCACCAACAACAGTTGGGGCGGCCTCACGGGGATGTCGGCGATGCTGCAGGAGGCGATCCGGGTGCAGAACGACGCCGGCATCACGTTCGTCGCCGCCGCCGGCAACAGCGGCGTCAGCTGCGACGTGATCCCCCGCTATCCGGCCT
Source organism: Planctomycetia bacterium (assembly GCA_046076685.1). GTDB lineage: Bacteria > Planctomycetota > Planctomycetia > Pirellulales > UBA1268 > CAMCQY01. Next base: position 810 of record JBJTSM010000778.1, read on the forward strand.
GCTTCGACCTGCCGAACGTGATCTCCGTGGCCGCCACCGATCGCTACGACAACCTCGCCGGCTTCTCGAATTACGGCGGCACGTCCATCGACCTGGCCGCGCCCGGCGTCGGAATCTACTCCACCCGCCCCAATGGCACGTACGGCAGCATGTCGGGCACCTCCCAGGCCGCGCCGCAGGTGTCGGGCGTGGTCGCCCTGCTGGCGGCCGTGAAGCCCGACATCACCGTCGCCCAGGTCCGGGCGGCCATCCTCGGCACGGTCGATCCTCTCCCCGGCCTCGTCGGCAAGACCATCACGGGCGGGCGGCTCAACGCGGCCGCGGCGCTGGCCTCGCTGTCGACGCAGTCGTTCGCGGCCAGGGCGCGGCTCGGCTCGAGCAATCCGTGGACCGGTGCGGTCGATTCCGTGACGATCACCTTCAACCGGGCGGTGGCCTCGGGCTTCGATCTCTCGGACCTGTCCCTCACCCGTAACGGCGTGGCGATCCCGCTCGACGGAGCGACGCTCTCGACGACCGACAACCTCGTCTGGACGGTGGGCGGGCTGGCGGCCCGCACGTGCCAGGTCGGCGGCTATTCGATCGGCCTGTCGGCCCCGGCGGGAGCGACCGGCATCACCGGCCCCGAGGGGGAGTCGCTCGGCATGTTCTTCGGCACGCACTGGACGATGGCCAACCGCCTGCCGGTGGGAGTCATCGAATCGGCCAGCCCGGTGGCGGTGAGAGGCTGGGCCCTCGACCCCAATGCCGGCAGCCAGCCGATCCCGGTGCAGCTCTGGATCAGGGGCAGGCTGGTCGCCACCGTGACGGCGGCCGCGACCCGCGACGACCTCACGGCCGCGTACGGCAGCCCGAATCACGGCTACTCGATCGCGATGCCTCCTCTCCGGCTCGGCAGCTACCTCGTAGAAGTGAAGGCGCTCGACCCCCAGACTGGGCTGTATCTCTCGCTCGGCAGCCGGATCGTGAACGTGCGGCCTCCGGTGGGAGCCGTGGAAGTCGCCACGCCCGAGCGGCTCACCGGCTGGGCGTTCAGCTCCCGAGCGGGCGACTCGCCGATCAACGTGCGGGTCATGATCAACGGCCGCCTCTACGGCTCCTTCACGGCCAACGGGTCGCGGCCCGACCTCGTCCCGGTGGTGGGCAGCGCGAACCACGGCTACGACCTCCAGCTCGATCCGGCCATCTTCCGCCGGGGCATCAACCTCGTGCGGGTCTTCGCGATCGACCCACTGACCGGCCGGCAGACCGTGCTCGGCACGCGGATCGTCAGCCGCTGACGCCTGCCCCGGCTGCCGGATCCTCTCGCGTCGGGGCGATGTGTCCAGTGCGTGCCGGCGCGGCGTCTCCGCGGCCTGTGAGACTCTTGGCCTTTGCCAATACTCGCCCGCTATGCATATCCGGCGATCACGACCCGAAGTTTCACCCATCACGCGAGCCACGGAGGGATCGGGAGCCATGCCATGCCCGCCACCGCCGAGCTGTCGAGCCCGCCACCGACCTCTTCCCTGGAATCCCAGCTCGATCTTGCGATCGAACACCACCAGGCGGGCCGGCTGCCACAGGCGGAACAGCTCTATCGCGACATCCTCCGGCATGTGCCAGACCACCGTGACGCCTTGCATCTCCTGGGGGCGGT
>JBJTSM010000779.1:0-3697 GCA_046076685.1 Planctomycetia bacterium
CCGTCCACCGGCCGTCCTGTTCCACCGGCACGAGCTGCTTCCCGGCGAAGACGTCGTAGATCAGCGGCTTCGACGGCGCGAGATCCTCGCGCAGCGCGAGCGTGGCCACCTGCGGCTCGCGCACGTCCTTGATGTAGGTGCTGCCGCGGCCCATGAAATGCCGGTAGAAACCGCTCAGCCGTTGCTCGGACGTGAAGAGGTCGGCGAAGGGATATTCGCGGTTGTTGGTGACGAAGAGGAGTTGCGCCGCGCCGGCGCGTTTCGTCGCCACCAGCACGCCGTCGCCTTCCAGCGGCTGTATGCCGATGTCGCCCAGGGCCGCCTTCAGCGGTGCACCCAGCTCCCGCGGAAGCGCGGCGATGGCGTCGTGGAATCGGTTGCAATAGAGGGGCCAGAGGCCTCCGGGCCAGCCCACTTCCGGAAGTTTCGTGGCGCCGGGCAGCTCGAGCTTCGTGTTCTTGTCCACCAGCAGTTTGCCACCGTCCTTGACGAATGCGTCGATGGCCTCGAGCGTGGCCGCCGGAAGCGCGGCGGTCTGGCCCACCAGCAGCAATGCCTTCACGTCTTTGAGCGCCCCGGCGGCAATCTCGTCTTCGGTGAGCAGCCGCGCGGGGCGGTTGATCTGCGCGAGCGTGTAGTAGGCGTAGAGGACCGGGCTCCCATGTGCGAAGACCGTGCCCCCCTGCGAGACGGAATAAAGGATCGCCACCGACTCCGCGGGGGCAAACTGGTTCAGCCAGCTGCCGTAGCGGGTGACGAGCTCACCGGTCTGCCGCTCCTGCGCGGTGCCGGGCGTGCTCTCGGTGATGTTAGGCCCCCAGCCGCCAGCAAGGCCCGCTCCGCCCTCGGAGCCGTAGCCGGTGCCGGTGGCGCCGCGGGCGAAGGTCTCGAGCGCCCGGCGGAAATGCGTTCCCGGCTGCGGCGCCGTCGGCGACGTGATCCAGATCGGCTGGCCCGGCTTTTGGCCCATGCGCAAAAGCGATGTCCAAAAGCTCTCCTGCATGTCGTGGGCGCCGTTGGCATAGATCTGGTCGTTCCAGGTCTCCAGGTAGCGAAAGTCGAGCGGCCGATAGAGCGACGGCAGGTAGAGACCACTTTCAGTCGGGGCATGGTCGGCGGTCGCGCAGGTCGAGTGCCGCTGGCCGGGGAGAAAGTCGTGCAGCGTCGCCGCGCTCTGCCGATACTGCTCCGCGATCACCTCCGCATGAAACAGGCTGGCCAGCCGCGGCTTGTCGGCTTCGGCGGCACCCTTCGCCTTGGCCGCCTCCCACTCCGCTTCCCATCGCTCCTTGAGCAGGGCCATCTTCCGGTCGTAGGCGAAGTCCTTGGAAAACCCACGACCCGTAACGCCGCAGACGTCGTAGTCGTGGATCGTGCCGACGAAGTGCGGCCAGCCGCGGCCGATCTGGGCGCGGATCGCGTTGCGCCGCTGCATCTCCGCGACGTGCTCGGGCACGCTGTGTGGATAGACGAACGACAGCGCGCGGGCGCTTTGCTGCCCCAGCAGGAAGAGCATATTGTCCCGCACGAGTTCGTCGTGGATGGTCGTGCCGGGCCAGGGCACGCGTGGCAAGGCGGGATGGGCATCGTAGAGTCCCTTGGTGGGGGGCAGCTCGGCCGGCCAGCGCCGCGAGAGATAGTCGCCGCCTGCCATGATGTCTACCCAGCCGTTGACCCCCAGCCGCGTCACGGCCGCCAGGTCCGCGGGGCCGCGCATCGGGCTATTGAGATTGGGCATGCCGCCCGCCAGCGGACCGACAATTTCAAAAGTGAAGGGGTGCTCCGCCAAGCCGGCGGCGGTGAGCGTCGCGGTGTAGGTGCCGGGCGCAAGCTGTGAGGTGTCGAGCTGGTATTCGCGGCGCTCGGCCCCCGGCTCGAGCGTCACCGATGTTGACGCAACCTGCACGTCGCCCGCCGTCGCCGCGACGCGGAGCTGTGCCGCCACCTTCCCGGCCGCGCCGCGGGCCTCGAGCAAGAGCGGGATGCGGTCTCCGGCATGAAACGACCGGCGCAGCGTGGCCGCCAGCACATTGAGCGAGCCCTTGGCCTCGTCCGCCACCGTCACGAGCACGTCGCCCGTCGGCTGCGGCTGCTTGATCTCCATGCTGCGGCCGCTGAAGCCGGGGAAATACCCGACGATGCCCCCCTTTGGCCCGCCGAGTGCTTCCGGCAGCGGCGTGTCTGCGGGCACGATCCAGACCCGCAGGCGATACGCGGCCGGTTTCACGTCCGGCCCGATGGCGATCTCCCAGGTCTCCGGCGCGGCGGCCGGTTTCAGGCTCACGGGGATCAGGGCCTCGCTCACACGATCGGTGCGCGAGAACCACGTGCCGCATTCTCCTGCCGTGACCGGGTCGTTGGTCCCGGCGGGCAACAGCGCGGCCAGCAGGCGGCCCTGGGGCACGATCTCGCCGAGCGGCTTGGGCAGTTTCAGTTGCCGCGGCTGCCCGCGGATCCAGTTGGACGTGTCCAGTTCCACCACGGCCGCAGGCGCGCCTGTGGGACGGAAGAGCGCGCGGGAAAAGAGTCCGAACCGCACCGGCTCGGTCAGCGGCGGCACGGCGGTCGCGCTCAGTTGGAGCGTCTGCCCCGCTGCCAGGTCTGCTTCCCAGACCAGATGTTCGGCACCGCCCCAGGTGTCGACCTGCCGCATCGTCCACCGCAGGCCGTCGCCCCCTTCGCGGGCGATCGTGAGCGCCCGCGTGCGGCCGGCATCGATCACCGACTGCTCGGCTCCCGGCACGGCGCCGATGCCTGCCGCCGGGAAAACCACGCCGTCCGGCGCGAGCACGCGCGCCCCTTCCATGCGGCACGGATAGCAGCCTCGCACCAGGTAGCGGCCGGCCGGTCCCTCCACGGCCACCTTCAGCCGCTCCGGCTGAACGAGGTAGGTGAGCTTCACATTATTTCCGCGGGTCACCTCGACCTTCACTTCGGCTGGCGAAACCTGCTTCACGGTCACGGGGTCCGTCGGCGTGGCCGCGACCGGTGCGCCGCCAGCCGCCTCGAACACCGCGAGGGCCGGCGTCTTTCCCTGGGCGGACTGGACGGTCTCCAGCAGGACATTGCCATCGAGGTCGGCCAGCCGCGTCACCTCGCCATTGGCCGCTAGCCGCAAGACGTATCCGCTCGCGCCGGCCACGGCCACGGCCGCGATCTCGCGCTCTCCCTGCGGCAGCGCGGTCACATTGACCGCGCTCGCCGGCGTTTCGCCGGCTCTGGCAGGCCGCCCGCACACTATCGCCAGCATCATCACGGCGATGGCGAGGGTCGCAAGGTGATGGCCGGCGTCATCCCGCTCGCTGCCGCGAGGGGCTTTGGGGGAGGGGTGGGTGTTCACCGGGAGCCCCCGGCGGAAGCCGGTGGGATGACGCGTTGCGATCATAAATAGCGTGGTTGAGCAAATGCCTGGTTGGTGATGGCTAGCAGGCCGTGGCCAAAGTAGTTTTTCGTGTCGTTGATGGTGTGATCGTCAGCCGCCGATGCCCGCGGAGCGGTGCACCCCATATCCGGCCAGCGCCATCACCATCCGTTCCAAAGCCGATATGAGCCGGTCGAAGTGAGTCCAGGCAAGCTGCAGAAGCGCGCGGAGGCCCTGGAGGCTCCTCGGACCACCAATTCCGATGAGTGCGCGCATGATCGTCGAAAGATTCCTCGCCGCGACCATCATCAGGTGCCGCTTCGTCACGCTCGTGAG
>JBJTSM010000780.1:0-4697 GCA_046076685.1 Planctomycetia bacterium
CCGCGGAGCGACGCCGAATCGAACGGCTAGCCCTTGCGTTCGGTAAACGTGAACGGAGCCGCCACGTCCCCGGGCGTCATCCGCTCCGGCGCCGGCAGCGGCTGCTCCTCACGCGCCACGGCCGCCGGCTTCACCGCCACAGCAGCCGGCTGACTGCCACTGCAGCCAACGGAAGCGCTCACGCACAGGCATGCAAGTGGCGCCCCTGCCTTGAGTAAGAGACGGGGGAGCCGGGAGCGGCGGAAGCTCGAGGAGCCTTGGGCGTATCCTCGCCCACGCGACGAGACTTCTGCCGGCCCGGCGGCGCACTGCCACTCGACACTGCTGCTCATTGTGGCCACTGTCCTAGTGCCCGGGCTCGGCGAGCACCTTCGCCTCGGCGGCCTGCTCCATCAGTTTGACGTCGGAGGCCCTGGCCATGTGCAACGCCCGTTCCTGCGACACCATGCGGTTCCGCATGCCCACGTCGGGCACGAGCATGAGGGCGAGGAAGATCGCCATCATGGCGGCCGGAATCGTGAGCACGTATTTCCAGTTCGCCTCCCAGAAGACGTGCATGAAGAAGAGCACCACGAGCATCGCCTTGGTGCACGACACCGCCATCATGAACGCCCAGCCGACGTGCGGCTCGTCCCGCCAGGGCCAGAACGAGGAATACGTGAGGAACGACATCGTCGTCAGGCCGCAGAGCGCCAGAAAGACGAGCAGATACTTGCCGATGCCGCCGTGGCCGGCGTCGTGGCCGGCATGCCCGTGGTCGTCATGCGAGTGGTCGTGATGCGGGGGGATGTCGCCGACCCGCGTGACGGGGCCATGGGCATGGGCGGAAGAAACGTCGTGATCGCTCATGAAAACCTCGGAACGTCTGAAAACCGGGACAAGAGACTCAAAACAGGTAGAGCAACGGGAAGAGAAAGATCCATACCAGGTCGACGAAATGCCAGTAGAGGCCCGCATTCTCGATCTTGCCGGCCTCCTTGGGCCCGAGCCGGTAGAACAGCAGGATCGTGAACACCAGCAGGCCGACCGCCACGTGGACGGCATGGAAGCCGGTCAGCAGGAAGTAGGTGCTGGCCCACATGTTGCCGCCGGGAATCACCGCGGGCAGCTTGAGCCAGGGGAAGACGTCGTTGAGCCCGCTCGCGTGCCCACCGTGGCCGCCGCCATCGCCGCCGCCATGCCCGCCCTCCGACGGCAACGGCATCACCTGATCGGCCACCACCGCCAGATCGAAGGCCTGCTGTTCGGGGCTGGCCACCATCTTGCGGATCTGCTGCAGCCGCGACCGGGCGGCAACCTGCTCGGGCGTGAGCTGGTCCGCCGGCGTGTCGTCGAGTTCCTTGAGCTTGTCGATGATGGCCGGCTCGCCGAGCCGGGCGCGGACCGCGGAACCGTAGTAGAGGTCCGGCTTCTCGTAGATGCGTCCACGCGGGGCGGCGGGGTAGATCCCATGGGAGAACTTGGCCTGATACTCGTAGGCCTTGACGCCCAGGAACAGCGTGCCGAGCAGCAGCGTGAGCAGCATCCACAGCTTGGCCAGCCCCGCCTTGTTGGCCCGGGCGGCCTCGAGCGCCAGCACGATCGTGACGCTCGAGCAGATGAGAACGAAGGTGTTGAACGCGCCGATCGGCTCACTGAGATGCACGTGGTGCGGCTTGGGCCACACGGGCGCACCGAACCGCAATACGACATAGCTGCCCAGCAGTGCCGCGAAGAACATGATCTCGGTGGAGAGAAAGAGCCACATGATCAGCTTGCCGCGAGTGAGCGGCAGGCCGGGCTGATACTGCAGCGTGAGGTGACCGTGGCCGTGGCCGTCGTGGTGGCCGCCGGAATGGCCGTCGTCGTGTCCGTGGGGGATCGAGATCGCGGAAGCGTTCATGGTCGGAGCGTGGGGAAAGGTGTTGGGGGTCTGGGGTTTGGTCGGGTGCGAAAAACGTCTGGCAACGTCAGGCGGGCGTGCCGAAGACGACCGCGGCCGTCAGCAGCGCCAGCAGGGATCCGAGGGAGGTGAACAACAGGATGCGGGCGGATGCGTCGTCGCGACGAACGGCGAAGGCGCCGGTGGCCACAGCATAGACGAGCGAGGCGACCGCCGCTGCCAGAAAGAGCCGGATGCTGCCCGAAGGCACGGCCAGCACGAGACTCACCGGCACCATGGCCAGGCTGGCGGCGAGCGCCTGCCCGGCCGCCCGCAGGCCGCTGGGATCGTCGACGGTCAGCATCCTCATGCCGGCGGCCGCGTATTGCCCGCGATAGAGCCAGGCGATCGCCATGAAGTGCGGAAACTGCCAGAGGTAGAGCACCGTGGCGAGTGCCGCCACGGCGAGCGCTCCGGTCGCATCGCCGCCCGCCCAGCGCTGCGGGCCGTCCGCCGCCAGCCAGCCGATCGCCACCGGCAGCGCCCCGGAGACGGCCCCGACGGCGGTGTTGAGCGGCGACCGCATCTTCATCGGCGTGTAGACGGCGACATACAGCACCCAGGTGGCCACGGCGGCCAGCGCCGGCTGCCAGCCCGAGGCGAGCGTGATGATCGCCGCGCCGGCGACCACGAGCAGCGTGGCGAGCATCGTCGCCATCGGCACGCTCAGCCTGCCAGCCGCGATCGGACGCCGCGCGGTGCGCGGCATGAGCCGGTCGGCATCGCGCTCGAGAATCTGGTTGGCGATGCTCGAACTGGCCGCGACGAGCGTCGTTCCCACGAGCAGCCAGAGCACGGCCTGGCCGCCCACTCCCCTGCCGGCGGTCAGCCACATGGCGGCCACGACCGTGGCCAACACCATGAGCGCGATCCGGGGCCGCGTCAGCCGCGAGATGTCGGCGAGCATCGCCGACACTGAAAACGGCATGCCGACCGACAGCGGTGCGGCGGCCGCCTGCCCATGGACCGGCGACAGCGCGGCCAATTCCACGGCGGCGGTCGGCGCGAACGCCGCCGGATTGAACTCTGGCGGAGGCGTCATGCGAAGGCCCTTTCGCGCGAACGGTCCACCCGCAGCCCCGCCGCTGCTCCGGACGCGGGAAGAAGCACGCCCGAAGCGATGGCGAGCACCACCGCCGCCCCAAGAATCAGCATGCCGAGCACCACATGCCCCGTGACGACGCTCGCTCCCCAGACGCTGCGGGCCACGAGCGGATCGGAAAAGGCCCACGACGTTGGCAGCCAGCCGTTGGGAAGGCCCCAATTGACGATCCACGCGCCGCACCCGAGGGCCAGCTGGCACACCACGAGAAACAGGATCGCACGCGACCAGCCACGGGCGGAACCGACTTCCCCCGTCCGGGTGAAGAGCACGGCCGTGGTCGCGAGCACCGCGACGGCCGCCGCTCCGACGAGATGAAACACGACGAGCCAGCGAAAGGTGGCGGGGTCCACCGAGGCATCGAGGTGCCGCAACTGCGCACCGGCGACGAGTTGCACGTAGCTGGCGATGGCGAGCGCCGCGGCCGACCGCCACGCCGCCGGAGAGGCGGCCGATGCTTCGACGGCCTGGCCGGACCACGGCCTGCGTGTGAGCGTGGCCATCGCGACGGCCACGGCGAAGAACAGCGGCCCCGTGCAGGCATGCACCTTCGCCACCGTCTTGTCGTCGAGCAGCACCCGGGCACCGCCGAGCACGCCCTGAACGACCACGAGCAGCACGGCCGCCACGGCCAGGGCCCGCACCACGGTGCTCGCGCGGCTCCGCCAGACGACCGCCGCCAGCACCAGCGAGATCATGCCGACGCACGCCCCGAGCAGGCGGTGACCGTGTTCCAGGAACAGATCCCACGGACCGTAGAACCACTCGGCCCAGGGAAACAGAAACATGTTGTGGCCGTAGGTTGCGGGCCAGTCCGGCACCGCCATGGCCGCATCGAACGTCGTGACGAGGGCCCCGAAGCAGAGCAGCACCGCCGTCGCCGCGACGAGCAGACACGCGACGGCGTGCGACCAGTTGAATGGGCTGCTGTTCATGGGGTTGGAAGTGCTCGGCCGCTCCGACGGCTGCCTCATCTGTCGCAGCCGTCGGGTCGGCTGCCTTGGTCTGCTTCGCAGCCGCCGGGTCGGCTGCCTTGGTCAGTTCAGTGCGCGGCTGCGGCGGCCGCTGCGGCCAGGGCATGGGGGGGATCAGTCTGCATCAGGTGGTCCTTCTCGACCCCCGGCACGGAGTATTCGTACGGTCCCCGGTGCACCACGGGCTGGAAGTCGAAGTTGCCGTGGCCCGGCGGGCTCGGCGCCGTCCACTCGAGCGTGTTCGAGTTCCAGGGGTTCCGCCCCGCGACGGGCCCGAAGAACATGCTCCAGAAGAAGTTGGCCGCGAAGATCACCTGCGTCGCGACCATCCCGATGGCGCCCCATGTCATGAACGCGTTGAGCGGCTGCAGGTGATGGAAGGTCTCGTAGTGATAGGCGTCGGCGAGGCGACGGGGAAAGCCGACGGCGCCGAGGATGTGCATCGTGAAGAACGTGCCGTTCAGGAAGATGAAGGTCAGGAAGAAGTGCACCTTCCCCCAGAACTCGTTCATCGTCCGACCGAACATCTTCGGAAACCAGAAGTAGATCGCCGCCCAGACACCCATGGCGGTGCCGGCGAAGAGCACGTAGTGGAAGTGGGCCACGATGAAGTAGGTGTCGTGGATGAAGATGTCGACCGGCGTGGCCGCCATGAAGATGCCCGACAGGCCGCCGATGATGAACATCGACACGAACGAGA
>JBJTSM010000781.1:0-5187 GCA_046076685.1 Planctomycetia bacterium
TGCTCGAGCAGGATGCCGTTTCGATCACCAGGGCCAGGGCTGCGAACAGCCACCAGGGCCGCAGCCATTTGCCAAGACAGATATCCGTGAGCGTCGCCATAAACCAGATCTCCCCGCTTGTGTCTCGTGTCGTTCAGTTCGCCACCCGCATCCCCCACGGAAGGCCCACAATCCACCCGAAGATGGGGTACGCAGGGTTCTCCGTCCGTTTCGCCGCGGCGGATCAACGGACGCGAGGAAGGTCGCTTTCCGTCGGTGGGGTAAGATGGAGCGGCACGGCGACCTGTTTCGGGGCCGTGAGGCTTTGTCCATCCTTCCCCGATGCCCTCGCGATACGACTACGACGTGATCGTGATCGGAGCCGGCCACGCCGGCGTGGAGGCGGCCTGCGCCGCCGCCCGGCTCGGCGGCGCGACCGCCCTGCTCACGACCAACTGCGACACCGTCGGCCAGATGAGCTGCAACCCGGCCATCGGCGGCGTGGGCAAGGCGCAGCTCGTCCGGGAGGTCGACGCCCTCGGCGGCGTCATGGGGCGGGCCATCGACGCCACGGGAATCCAGTTTCGCGTGCTGAACCGCTCGAAGGGGCCGGCGATGCACGGGCCTCGCGCCCAGGCCGACAAGAAGCTCTACCAGATGGAGGTGAAGCGGATCGTCGAGGAAACCCCCGGCCTCGATCTGCGGCAGGAAACCGTCGACGACCTGATCGTCGAGGGAATGGCCGCGGCGGGAGGGCCGACGTGGCGGGTCACGGGCGTCCGCGTCCGTGGCGATGCGGAGTATCACGCGCGGGCGGTCGTGCTCACGACGGGCACCTTCCTCCAGGCGGTGATGCACACCGGGGAGGCGCAGGTTCCGGGCGGCAGGGCGGGGGAGGGCACCACGTCGGGCGTGAGTCGGGCGCTCGCGCGGCTTGGATTCAGGATCGACCGGTTCAAGACCGGCACCCCCTGCCGGCTCTCGGCCAGGTCGATCGACTTCTCGCAGCTCGACGTGCAGCCGGGCGACGACCAGCCCCAGCCCTTCTCGTTCCTGACGGACCGCATCGAGCAGGACCAGATGGTCTGCTGGATCACGCGGACGACCGCGGAAATCCACGACCTGATCCGGGCCAATCTGCACCGGGCGCCGATGTATTCGGGGCAGATCCAGTCACGTGGGCCACGCTACTGCCCGAGCATCGAGGACAAGGTGGTGCGGTTCGCCGACAAGGAGAGCCACCAGCTGTTTCTCGAGCCCGAGGGCCGGCGCACGCAGGAGGTCTACGTCAACGGCATCTCCACGAGCCTGCCCCGCGACGTGCAGGACGCGATGATCCGTCTCGTGCCGGGGCTCGAGCGGGCCCGGATCATCCGCTACGGCTATGCCGTCGAATACGACTACTGTCCGCCGGATCAGCTCACCGCGTCGCTCGAGAGCAAGCTCGTCGGCAGGCTCTTCTTTGCCGGGCAGATCAACGGCACCACCGGCTACGAGGAGGCGGCGGCGCAGGGGCTTGTGGCCGGTGCGAACGCGGCGCTTCTGCCCGCGGGCCGCGGGTCGCTGCTGCTCGCCCGCGAGGATTCCTACATCGGCGTGCTCGTCGACGATCTCGTCACCCGCGGCGTGGACGAGCCCTACCGCATGTTCACCAGCCGGGCGGAGCACAGGCTCGCCCTGCGGCACGACAACGCCGACCGCCGGCTCACGCCCTTGGCCGCGGAACTGGGGCTCGCCGAGCCCGAGCGGGTCACGCGGCTGGCGGAGAAGACGGCCGGGATCGAGGCGGCGGTCGCGCTCCTGGCCGGCGCCCGCGTGGAGGGCGTCACGCTCTTCGACCGGCTCAAGCGGCCCGAGGTGGGCTGGGAGCAGTGCGTGGCGAGGCTACCGGCCCTCGCGGCCGTGTCGCCCCACGTTGTCGAGCAGGTGGAAAACGACATTCGCTACGCCGGCTACGTGAGGGTGGAGCGGGAGCGGATCGAGCGGCAGCGGAGCGTGGCGTCGCGGCCGATCCCCGCGGGCTTCGAGTACGCGAACGTCCGGCATCTCCGCGCCGAGGCCCGCGAGCAGCTCGAACGCATCCGGCCGCAGACGCTCGGCCAGGCGGGGCGGGTCCGTGGCATCACCCCCGCCGATCTGACGCTCGTGCTCGTGCATCTCGAGGGCCGTGCCGGCCGGGCGTGAGATCCCACCAGGGCGAGAGCGTGTCATGAAGATCGTCCACATCACGGCGGGTGCGGGGGGCCGGCTGTGCGGCTCGTGCCTCCACGACAACACGCTCGTCCGCAGCCTGCGGGCGCGGGGCCGTGACGCGATCCTCGTTCCGGCCTACGTGCCCACCACCACCGACGAGGAGAACGTGGCCGGCCAGCGGATCGTGATGGGGGGCGTCAACGTCTGGCTGCAGCAGCACGTGCCGCCGTTCCGCCACACGCCGCGCTTCCTCGACGCCCTGCTCGACCGTGTGCTCGATTCCCGGCAGCTGCTCGCGTGGCTCTCCAGCCGCACCGGTTCCACGCGTCCGGCCGATCTCGGCCCGCTCACCGTTTCGACCCTCGCGGGCGAACGGGGACACCAGCGGAAGGAGGTGGAAAAGCTCGCGCGGTGGCTCGCCGCGGACGTTCGCCCCGACGTGGTCCACCTCTCGAACGTGCTGCTCGTGGGACTCGCGCGGCGGGTCAAGCAGGCCACCGGCGCGAGCGTCGTCGCGAGCCTCTCGGGTGAGGACATCTTCATCGAGCAGATTCCGCAGCCGCACTACTCGCGTGTCCGGGCGCTCCTTCGCGAGCGGGCGGCCGACGTCGACCACTTCGTGGCGCTCAACGGGAGTTTCGCCCGGTTCATGGCCGCCTACCTCGACGTGCCTCCTGATCGCATCACCGTCATCCCGCATGGGCTCGACCGCGCCGGATTTCCGGCGACGGCCCCCGATCTGGCGGCGCGGCGGCGGGCTCGCGCGGGCCGGCTGCGGGTGGGATTTCTCGCGCGGGCCTGTCCGGAGAAGGGGCTCGAGCAGCTCGTGCGGGCGCTGCCGCTGGTCGCGAAGCACCGCGACGTGGAGGTGCTCGCCGCCGGCGCCGAGATCGAATCGGAAAGCGGCTACCTGACGATGTGCCGCGGGCTGGCGGCGGAGCTGGGCGTGGCCGGGCGGTTTTCCTGGCTCGGCCAGGTGGATCGGCCGGCCAAGCTGCGGCTGCTCGAGTCGATCGACGTCTTCGCGATGCCGACGGTGTTCCCCGAGGCGAAGGGCATTCCGGTCGTCGAGGCGCTCGCCGCGGGCGTGCCCGTCGTCGCCCCGGCCCACGGCACGTTTCCAGAGTTGCTCGACGACGAACGGGCCGGGCTGCTGCACGCGGCCGGCGATCCGGCCGACCTGGCCCGCGTGATCGGCCGGCTGCTCGACGACGAGTCGCTCGCCGTCCGTTGCGGCCGGCATGGCCACGAACTCTCCCTCGCCCGGCATACGGCGGACCGCATGGCGGCCGCCCACGAGGAACTCTACGCCCGGCTCTCGGGCGGCGCTTCGGCGTGATCGTCGCCCGCCACCTCCACGCCCTCCTTCCGCTCCGGGAAGGCCAGCGAGGCGGCGACGCTCGCGCCGATCAGCGTCACGATCACGAGGAGCGACACGGCGGGATGCACGAGGTGGCCTTGCGCGTGGGCGTCCCAACCGCCCCGCGCGGCGAGCCATTCGGTGTGTCGTGCGGCCTCGGCGAGCATCTTCGCGCCCACGAAGACGAGCACGGCCGAGAGGCCATAGTTCAGGAACCGGAACAGATCCATCACGCCGGCGAGCAGGAAGTAGAGGGCGCGGAGGCCGAGGATCGCGAACACGTTCGACGTGAAGGCGATGAATCGCATGTAGGGCGTGCCCTTCTCCACGACGCCCAGGATGGCCGGCACGCTGTCGACGGCGAAGAGCACGTCGGTGCTCTCGACGACGAGCAGCACCAGGAACAGCGGAGTGGCCATGAACCGGCCGTTCTCACGGACGAAAAACCGGTCACCGGCGGGCTGGCTGGAGAGCGGGATGATCCGTTTGAAGAAGCGAATCAGCGCGTTGTCGCCCGGCTCATGATCCTCCTCGCCGAAGGCGAGCTTGATGCCCGTGTAGACGAGGAAGCCGCCGAAGAACCACATGATCCACTTGTACCGCTCGACGAGTTCGGCCCCGAGGAGCACGAACGTGAGCCGCATGAGCACGGCCCCGAGAATGCCCCAGAAGAGCACGCGGTATTGATACTTCAGCGGCACGCGGAAGTAGCCGAAGATCACCGCGAACACGAAGACGTTGTCCATCGACAACGACCACTCGACGAGGTAGCCCGTGAGGAACTCGATGGCGGCCTTGCCGCCGAGCCACCGCCACACCAGCGCGTTGAAGGCGAGCGCCAGGGCCGACCAGAAGAGTGTCCAGAAGGCGCTCTCCTTGAGCGACGGCTCGTGGGACTGCTTGTGGAACACCGTCAGGTCGAGCGTGAGCAGGATGGCCACCATGACGGCGAACGCCATCCAGTGCCACATCTGGATCATCGAGCCGGCGTCGGACGCCGCGGTGAGCTGGGCGAGCAGGTGCAAAGGTCTGGTTCCTGGGACTGCGGTTGCGGCACGGGTCGGAGAATCTTAGCCGACAGCCGTCAAAGAGCGGCAGAGCGCGACGAACCGGCGGCACGGGGGTGCCGCAGGGCCCGCGCCGAAATCGGTGTTTGCCGGGATCATTCGTCGTCTGCCTGCGGTTCCGGGAGCCCCGCGACGAAGCTGGCTGTCATCGCCGCAAACACGGGCGCGATCCGCGCCCATTCCCGGTCCTCCGCCTGGCAGATGAGCAGGTAGACGGCGTCGGGGGTCTCCAGCGTCCGCACCTGCGCGGTGTTCGTGAGGTCGAGGCAGTAGAAGTTCATGTCCACGCCGGTGAGCGAGTGGCCCGCCACCGTCTCCGTCGCGGGCTCGCTGTCGAGATCCTGGTATTCCTTGCGCATCTGCCCGAGCACCGCGCTGGTGAGTGCGGCAGGATCGCCGCCGGGGGCGTGGCCGCTCACCGACCAGAACCCGCCCTCCGGCGTGGAAACGGTCACGGTGGCGTAGCGGTCCTGGGAGTCCTCGGTGTCGACCGACCAGTTTTCCGGGTAGTCGAAGGCCAG
This sequence comes from Planctomycetia bacterium, assembly GCA_046076685.1. Lineage (GTDB taxonomy): Bacteria > Planctomycetota > Planctomycetia > Pirellulales > UBA1268 > CAMCQY01. Next base: position 5,121 of record JBJTSM010000781.1, read on the forward strand.
TCCGAAACGGTTGAATCGCATGGTGCCGGCAGATCCTGTGGAAGAAGGGAGGCGGGGAAGTTTCGGG
>JBJTSM010000782.1:0-2433 GCA_046076685.1 Planctomycetia bacterium
CACCCATGGCGGTGCCGGCGAAGAGCACGTAGTGGAAGTGGGCCACGATGAAGTAGGTGTCGTGGATGAAGATGTCGACCGGCGTGGCCGCCATGAAGATGCCCGACAGGCCGCCGATGATGAACATCGACACGAACGAGAGCGCGAAGAGCATCGACGTGGTGAACTGGATCCGACCGCCCCAGATCGTGCCCAGCCAGTTGAACGTCTTCACGGCGCTCGGCAGGGCGATCATCATCGTGGAGACCATGAAGGTGATGCCGAGGGCGGGATTCATGCCCGACATGAACATGTGGTGGCCCCAGACGATGAAGCCCAGGCCCGCGATGCCGGCGATCGAGTAGACCATCGGCCGATAGCCGAACAGCGGCTTGCGGGCGAACGTGGTGAGGATGTCCGACACCATCCCCATCGCCGGCAGGATCATGATGTACACGGCGGGATGGCTGTAGAACCAGAAGAGGTGCTGCCAGAGCAGCGGCTGGCCGCCGCCGGCGCCTGCAATGGCGTTGTTCACCACGTTCCCCTCGGGCGAGAAGAAACCGGTGCCGATCATGCGGTCGGCGAGTTGCATGAAGCCGGCGGCCGTCAGCACGGGCAGCGCGAACGCCTGCAGCACCGCGGTGATGAACATGGCCCAGATCGTCATCGGCAACCGGAACATCGTCATGCCGGGGGCCCGCATGAGGATGATCGTGGTCATGTAGTTCACGCTGCCGAGCATGCTCGACACGCCCACCATCGTCAGGCCGATCAGCCAGAGGGTCTGCCCCCAGCCGCTCGAGGGGGACGACGCGACGTTGGTGGAGAGCGGCGGATAGCTCGTCCAGCCGCCCGATGCCGCCCCGCCCTCGACGAAGAAGCTGGCACCAAAGGCCAGGAACGCCGGCCACATGAACCAGTACGACAGCATGTTGAGCGTGGGGAAGGCCATGTCGTCGGCCCCGATCATCAGCGGAATCAGGAAGTTGCCGAAAGCCCCGGCCAGGATCGGGATGATCACCAGGAAGATCATCACCGTCGCGTGCATGGTGAAGAGCATCGTGTAGAACTCGGGCGCCATCTGCCCGCCCTCCTGGGCGAAGAGTTTGCCGAGCACGGGCACGTCGGACCACGGCCAGGCGACCTGCCACCGCACGGCGAGCGCGAGCAGGCCCCCGATCAGAAACCACAGCAGGGTCGAGAAGAGGAACTGCAGCCCGATCACCTTGTGGTCTTTCGAAAAGACGTAGGTGGAAAGGAACTCCGCCACGGGCCGCGGCCTGCGGGAGGGGGGCAGGGTCGCGGCAGTCCCGTGCGAGAGCGTGGAAGCGGTGATGGTGCTCATGAAACTCTCTCCAAAAACGGTCGGAACGATCGGTCGGGGGGGGTGGTTCGTCAGTCGGCCGCGGGCGCGGCGATGTCCTCGGGTGCGGGCTGCGTGGCTTCCTGGCGGGCGTAGGTCTCCTCCAGCCAGCGGTCGAAATCGGCGCGGGATTCGATCGTCACGCGGCCCTTCATCTTGTAGTGGCCCCAGCCGCAAAGCTCGGCACAGACGATGTCGAACTGACCGGTCTCCTTCGCCTTGAACCAGACGGGGATCTTCATGCCCGGCACGGCATCCTGCTTGATCCGCATGTTCGGCAGGAAGAAGCTGTGCAGCACGTCCATGCTCTTCAGCTGGATGAGGATGTCCTCGTCGACGGGCAGGTGGAGGTCGTTGGTGAGGAAGAGGTCGTCCCGCGTGCCGAGCATGCCGTCACGGCCCGGATACCGCAGCCGCCACTCGAACTGCCGTGCGACCACCTCCACCGTCGGCGCCATCGCCGGCCGCCGCATCTTCACGTCTGCCCAGGCATTCATCTGGTAGATCGCCAGGAACAGAAGCGTGGCGGCGGGGATGATCGTCCACACCACCTCGAGCGTGTGGCTGCCGTGGATGTAGGTCGCCGGCCCCTTCATCTTGGCGGCGTCGTATTTCCAGAGGAACCAGAACAGCAACACCTCCGTCGCGATGAACACCACGCCGGTCAGCGCGAGGATGAACATGAACAGGCTGTCGATCGAGCCGCCATGCTCCGACACGTCCTTCGGCAGCCAGATGTCGTAGGCCGGGGAGACGGCGAACGTGGCCACGCCGAGGATGGGCACGGCGAGGAAAAGCAGGCTCCAGAAGATTCCACCGAGACGGCTCATTGCATGGCTCCAGGATGTGGTTGACGGTCGGATCCGCCCGGGTGTCTCAGAACCGATCCTTCGCGACCATCGGACGGTCGGCCCCGAGCTCGCCGTCGAACTCGTAGGGCAGCGACCGGATGTAATTCACGATGTGCCAGATGTCTTCGGGGGAAACCGTCCCCTTGGCGGCCGGCATCGGCGCACCGTTGATGCCGGCGTGGATGCGGTATTAGATGTCGAGCGGCCGGCGGCCGCCGCGGTACACGCCCAGCCGCA
>JBJTSM010000783.1:0-2075 GCA_046076685.1 Planctomycetia bacterium
GCCGCGCCGATTTCGCGGACGGTGGGGCCATAGCCCCTCGAATGGATCTTGTCGCGGATGAAGGCATAGATCTCCATCTGCCGCTCGGTCGGCGCATCGTCCCCCTCGCCGGCGGCCGCCTCGGCCGTGCGGCCGAGCAGATCATTCTGCAGCGAGGCCACGCTCCGCAGGGCCGCGGCCGTGGGCCGCTTGGCGGTCACCTTGGTTGCGGTTTTGCCGGCGGCGGTGCGGGCGGACTTCGTTTTGCGAGCGGATGCGGTTTTGGACATGTCTGTCACGCGGCGACGCCGCTTTCCTTTGGGTGGCGGGTGGAACTGTTGGTATGATGCGAGCAACCACCGCCGATCGCGGTCGATTGTCGCTTTTCTCTGGACGCCAGTATCTTACTATACGGCCGTTCATTTTCAAGCCCCCTGTTCGAGGCCGCCTGTTTTCAGCCTTTTGGGAGTGGAGCCATGACGCGAAACGCTTTTGTCCCGCGGTGCCCCCGCCGATTCGCCGGATCATGCGGATTCTTCGGTGTGGGCGGCCTTTTGTGGGGCATGGTGGTGGCCCTGGCGTGCGGCCCCGCGGCCGCCCCGGCGCAGACGGCGACCGCCGAGAAACCGGTCGCCAAGACGCCTGCAAAAAAAACCGCCCTGATCGCCCACGTGACGCTCGCCGGCTCGATCCCTGACGGCGTCGGCCAGGGGGGGCTGTTGGCCGACGTGTCGCCCCACCTGCACCGGATCGTCGAGCGGCTCGACAAGGCGGCAACCGACCCGCGGGTGAAGGGGCTGGTGCTGTCGATCCAATCGCCGTCCCTGGGCCGCGGCCGCGCCGAGGAATTGCGGGCGGCGATCGGCCGCATCCGCAAGGCCGGCAAGCCGGTGGCCGCCCATCTCGTCGGCGCGGAGCCGGTGCACTACATGCTGGCCTCGGCCTGCGACACCGTGGCCATGCCACCCGCGGCCACGCTGGAGATCACCGGGGTGCGGACGGAGGTGACCTTCTTCAAGGCGATGCTCGACAAGCTCGGCGTCGATGCCGAAATCCTGCAGGTGGGAGAGTTCAAGGGGGCTGGCGAGCCGCTCACGCGGACCAGCATGAGCCCGCAGCTGCGGGCCCAGTACGAGCAGTTCGTGGGCGATCTCTACGAGCAGCTGGTGGAACGCATCGCCGCCGATCGCACGCTGCCCGCGGAACAGGTCCGCACGTTGATCGACACCGGTGTCTTCACGCCGGAAGCGGCGGTCGAGGCGAAACTCATCGACATGGTGGCCTACGAAGACGAGGTGATCAGCGGTCTGGCGGGACGGCTGAAGATCGACCAGCCCAAGGTCGCCCGGGACTATGCCCAGCAGAAGCTCGACAACGATTTCTCCGGCATCGGCGGGCTCGTGAAGCTCGTCGAACTGCTCTCGGGGCAGAAGCAGTCGGCGGCCGTCGGCAAGGACAGGCAGATCGCCATCATCTATCTGACCGGCGAGATCAAGGAGGGGAAGGGGAAGGACGAACTGCTCGCCGGCGGCTCGGCCGGCTCCGACAGCGTCATCAAGGCGATCCGCGATGCGGCCAAGGATGACAAGGTGGCCGCGATCGTGCTGCGGATCGATTCTCCCGGCGGTTCGGCGCTCGCCAGCGACCTCATCTGGCGGGAGGCGGAACGGACCACGAAGCCGGTGGTGGCGAGCCTCTCCGACACCGCGGCGAGCGGCGGCTACTACGTGGCGGTCGCGGCCGACAGGATCGTGGCGGCGCCCGGCACGCTGACCGGGTCGATCGGCGTGGTCGGCGGCAAGATCGCCGTCGGCAAGGCGCTCGAGAAATATGGCGTGCACACCGACGTCGTCTCGAAGGGCCGCAACGCCGGCTGGCTTTCCATGCAGACGCCGTTCACCGAGCAGGAGCGGGAGGCATTCCTCGCCACCATGAAGGATGTGTACCGGCTGTTCACGTCGAAGGTGGCCGCGGGCCGCAAACTCGACATGGAAAACCTCGCGAAGCTCGCCGAGGGCCGGGTGTTCACGGGCCGCATGGCCAAGGAACTCGGGCTGGTCGACCGGCTCGGCACGCTCGACGATGCGATCGACGAG
>JBJTSM010000784.1:0-6531 GCA_046076685.1 Planctomycetia bacterium
CGACCAGGCCGACCACGCCCTCATGCATGGGCCCACCTACATGGGCAACCCGCTCGGCTGCGCGGCGGCCAACGCCTCGCTCGATCTCTTCGAGCGGGAGCCGGTCGCCGAGCGGGTGGCCGCGATCGAACGGCAGGGCCGGGAGGGGCTCGAGCCGCTCGCACAGCTCGCCCACGTGCGCGAGGTGCGTTGCCGCGGGGGATTTCTGGCGGTCGAGACGGAGAAGCCCTTCGACCGGAAAGCGCTTGCCCCCCTGATCCTCGAACACGCGGTCTGGCTGCGGCCGATCGGCAACGTGATGTATGCCGTGCCACCGTTCACGATCACGCCGGCCGAGCTCAAACAGGTGGTCGATGCTATTGTCGTCGCGGTTCGCGCACACGCGTGACCGACCGCCGGCGTGCCGACGTCAAAAGACGTTGGGAACGAAGCGGCCGCCACGGCAGCGCTTCAGATACTCGACCGCCGCCACCTGGCCCGTCGTTTCGAGGGCGTCGCGGTAGACGGGGTCGTGGAAGCCCTCGATGTCGATGCTGCCCCGCCAGCCGTGGAGCCTGAGCGTGCTGATCAGGTCGGTCCAGTTCGTGTCGCCGAAGCCGGGGGTGCGATGGTGGATGTACTGCACGCCGCCGCGGATGCCGTGCTCGCGGACCACGTCCCAGAGAACGGTCGCATCCTTGCCGTGGATGTGCCAGATGCGGTGGCAGTAGCGGCGGAGCTGCGGCAGCGGATCGACGAAGCTCACGATCTGGTGGCAGGGCTCCCATTCGAGGCCGATCACCGGGCTCGTCACCTCGCCGAACATCGCCTCCCAGGCCTGCGGCGCATGCGCGATGTTGCGATCGCCCGCCTCCCACGTGCCGCGGGCCTCGCAGTTTTCAAACGCGAGCCGCACCCCCTTCTCCTCCGCGCGGGCGGCGAGCGGCCGGAAGACCTCGCCGAAGCGGCCGAAGGACTCCGGCACGGGCCGGCCCGGGATCCGGCCGGCGAAGCCCGACACGATGTCGCAGCCGAAGGCCGCCGCCGCGTCGATGAGCCGCTCCCAGTCGCGGACGGTCTCGGGGCTCGTGAGCGGATTGCCGTAGACGCCGATCGCGCTCACGCGGGGCGGCAGGTCGCCCGGGCCGACCGGGCAGGCGTCGAGCGCGTGGCGGACGGCGTCGGCCAGGCCGGACAGGTCGGCGTCGCCGACGCTGCGGCCGAAGCTGATCTGGAAGGTCTCGAAGCCGTGCGGCGCGAGCTGGCGGATCACCTCGGCGGTGCGATCGTGGGCCGGCACGAGCGTGCCGATGCGGATGTCTTCGTGGCCGTGCATGGCGGAAGCCTAGGGTACAATCGGGGGAATCGAAAACAGGTTGTTCCAGACCCGATGAAACCATGAACAAGGCCTTCTGCAAAGAGCCCGATTCGAGCCTGCCGCCGCGGTGTCCGCGGTGCGGGGCCGACGGCCTGCCGGTGGGGCCGGAAACGCTGCGGGCCCACCTGGCTGCCGACGCGGCCGAGTCGCTCGGTGAACCCGCCTACTGGTGCGCGACCGACGCCTGCCCGATCGCCTACTTCGACCTGTTCGAGCGGAGCGTGGACGTGGCCGTCGCCCACGGCCTCTATTGGCCGAAGGATGCGACCGGGCCGCTCTGCTGCTGCCATGGCCTCACGGTGGACGACGTCGACGCCGATCTGGCGGACCGCGTGCCCGCCCGAGTGCGGGCCGTCGTCGAGCAGGCGGGCCGGCCCGATGCGGCCTGCGCGACGAAGAGCCCCGATGGCCGTCCCTGCGTGGCCCGCGTGCAGCGGTATTACCTGCGTCGGAAACAACAGGGCTGACCGGCGCGGCCGGCGGCCGGTGACATGCGGCTCCTCAGCTGGAACATCCACAAGGGAATCGGCGGCCGCGACCGGCGGTATGCGCTGTCGCGGATCATCGACTGCATCGAGGCCGAGAATCCCGACCTGATCTGCCTGCAGGAGGTCGATCGGCACGTGCGGCGAAGCCGCTTCGACGACCAGCCCCGGCTGCTCGCCCGCTTCTTTCGCGCCCACTCGGTGTTTCAGGCGAACGTGGCGGTCGGAAAAGGGGCGTATGGGAACCTCGTGCTGTCGCGGTGGCCGGTGGAGAGCCGGCATCGGGTGCTCCTGCGGCAGGGCACGCGGAAGCCGCGCGGCGCGCAACTGCTTCTCATCGACAGCCCCGAGGGGCCGCTGCACCTCGTGCACACGCACCTGGGGCTCGCCGAGCGGGAGCGGCACTGGCAGATGGACCGGCTGCTCGGCCACATGCTCTTCCGATCGGCCGACCACCTGCCGACCCTCGTGGTCGGCGACATGAACGACTGGCGCGACACGCTGGCGGGCGGAAGCCTGGCGGCGAACGGCTTCACGCAGGTGACGAGCCCGCCGGCAAGGTATCGCTCGTTTCCAGCGTGGCTGGCGGTGGGCTCGCTCGACAAGGCGTTCGTGCGCGGGGCGATCGCGGTGCGTCAGACGCGGATCGTGAAGACGAGTCTCTCGAAGACGGCGAGCGACCACCTGCCGCTCGTGGTGGATTTCCACCTGGCGTGAGGACGCGTCGCTTCCATGAAAGCCCCGGTTGGGAACCCGGGGATCGGTGCCCTCGCGGGTTCACCCGTCGCCGATCGCGAGCCGGAGCGTTTCCTCGAACGACCTGAGTCCCGCGGTCGCGCCCAAGCCCGTCACGCAGCAGGCGGCCGTGGCGGCGCCGAGCAGGCCGGCCTCGCGGAGCGGCATGCCCCGCAGCAGGCCCGTGAGCAGGCCGGCGAGGAAGGAGTCGCCGGCGCCGGTGGTGTCGATCACCGGGCCGGGGGCGGGCAGGCAGGGGATTTCGAGCAGTCCGCCTTCGGCCGTGGTCAGGAGCGTGCCCCGCGAGCCGAGCTTCACGCCCACGATCCCCCCTGCCCCGTGCCGTCGGTAGCAGGCGATGATCTCCCGCGGGTCGCTCGTGCCGGTCTGGTGGGCCGCCTCATCGAGGCTCGGCACGTAGATGTCGACGTGGGGCAAGGCGGGCACGAGGTGTTCGAGCGAGCCCCCGGAGCCTCCCGTCTCGAGGGCCACCTGGCAGCCGGTCGCCTTGATGGCCGCGAGCGCGTCGGCCAGCACGGGCTCGAGCGACGGCAGGAGTCCGAAATAGCCGACGAGCGCCAGGCGGCTCCTGCAGAAGTGGGCCGCCTGCCGCCTGATGAAGGCGACGTCGATCGCCTGCGGCGCCCCGACATGATGGGCGAAGCTCCGCTCGCCGCTTGGGTCGATGAGCACGGCCGTGGTGCTCGTAGCAAGCGCGGCGTGTGGCTCGAGAGCCGCGGTGTCGATGCCTTCGGCCGCGAGCCGCGACCGCACGACGCCGCCCCAGAGGTCGTCGCCGACGAGGCTCGAGCCCGCCACCCGCATGCCCAGCCGCCGCATCGCGGTGCCGGTGTTGCAGACGATGCCGCCGGTGGTCACCTCGATCGGATCGACGTGAAGCAATCGGCCGCCGCCGACCGGCTGCGAGAGCGGCACCGGCCGCACGAGGATGTCGGCCACGCAGGTGCCGCAGACGATGCAGTCGATCGAGTCTCCGTGGGATGCATCGCCGTGGGGTCTGCCGTTCATGTGGGCCGTTCTCCTCTCGTGTCATGCCGGGGAACCCGGCGGAATGCGGCGGATTGTAGCTTCACAGGCAAGCGTGCGGTATGGCGTGTGCAGATTGCCAATCTGCACCTACGGGGGCGGAAGGGCATGCCGCAATCCGGTCGGGCCGGAGGCTCACATCCTGCGGAATCGGGGTCAGGAGATCGCCTGCAGAATCGCGCCCAAGCCGGCGGCGGCTGCGACGACGAGCGGTGTGGAGGCCCAGCCGCGGAGGAGCGCCGCGGCGCTCGCCGCCGCCACGAGCATGGGCAGGAGGTCCGGCCGGCCGTCGGAGAGAAACGACGCGGCCGCCAGCTTCAGGCCCAAGAGCACGATCGCCGCGACCACCACCGCGCCGATCGCCGCCATCGCCCGCCCCAGGCCCGACGAAGCGCGGATGCTCCGCACGAGCGGGGCCAGGGCGAAGATCATCGCGAAGGAGGGCGGGAAGGCGAAGAGCGTGGCGATCGCGGCGCCCTCGAGGCCCGCCGTGGCGGCGGTCGCGGCATCGGCCTTCCAGCCGGCGAGAAATCCGATGAACGTGACCACGAGGATCAGCGGGCCCGGCGTGGCCTCCCCCATGGCGAGCGCGTCGAACCGTTCGGCGGGAGCCAGCCAGCCGCGGGCGACCGACTCGTCGAGCGCCCATGGCACGACGGCATAGGCGCCGCCGAGCGACAGGAGCGTCGTGTCAGTGAAGAGCGCGGCGATGTCGCCGCCGCGGCCGCCTGCGAGATGCAGTAGGCGAACGACGAGGAAGGCGGCTCCCCACGCGACCGTCCAGACGGCGGCGGTGACGGCCGCGTGGCGGAACGGTGAACCGGCGCGATCGGCTGCGGGCTGCGATGACGCTTCACTGTCGGCGGCCGGCGCCGCGGTGGCATGCTGATTCTTGGCCGCGGCCCGTGGCGCGAGATCGACGGGCAGCAGGAATCCGACGACGCCCGCCACAAGAACGACGAGCGGAAAGCTCACGCCGGCGGCGAGCGCCGCGAGTCCGGCTGCCGCGATGACGGCCGCGGCGGGAGAGCGAATCGATTTCTTTCCGATCCGCCACGCGGCCAGGGCGACGAGTGCCACGACCGCTGGCCGCGTGCCCGCGAAGGCCGCGGCGACGAGCGGCACCTCTGTGCCCGCGGCATGCAGCCACGCGAGCGCCGTCACGAGCAAGGCGCCGGGAACGACGAAGAGCGTGCCGGCCAGCAGGCCGCCGGCCACACCGCCCTGCCGCCAGCCGGCGTAGGTGGCGAGTTGCTGCGCCTCGGGCCCCGGCAGGAGCATGCAGAGCCGCATGGCGGCGAGGAACTCCTCCTCGTCGAGCCAGCCGCGGCGCTCGACGACCTCGCGATGCAGGATCGCCACCTGGCCCGCCGGGCCGCCGAAGCCGGTCGCGCCGATCAAGAGCCAGGTCTTCCAAGGCGAAAAGGGGACGCAGCTCTTTTTCATTCCATGTACTCGGGAGCTTGTTCTTGCATGGATGGGGGTAATTGTCAGGACGACCGGTTGCCGATCCGCCCAAACGGTTGGTGCTTCTTTCCGCAGCAGGGTAAAATTACATCAAGCGGGTGTGTTAGGCCGCCGCAATCATGCTCCCTGGGCGAATTTTCCGATGCGTCTTTCACAGGCGGACCGCGACCTCATCAAGGCGACGATTGCCGGCCGCCTTGGCACCAAGGCGAGGGTGATCCTGTTCGGCTCCCGAACGGACGATTCCCGGCGGGGCGGCGACATCGACGTCTTTGTCGAGTTGTCGGAGCCCGTGGAAAGTCGCCTGACGGTCGAATGTGCCGTGGCGGCCGAGCTCGAACGGGCCTTCGATGGACGTCGCGTGGACGTGCTCGTTGCGGCGCCAAACCTGCCCGAACGACCGATCGATGCAATAGCCCGCCGCACCGGGGTCGCGATTTAAGCAGAAGGTCCTGCGGCTCGATGTTCAGCCGGTTTCAGGATTTGCTGGGCGACAAGCTATTGCCTCTCGTCCTGCGGATGGGTGGCGAAGAGGTGCAGCCGGTCGCGGCGAATCTTGATCGTGCCGAACGGTATGGCTGGCTTGATTCCGCAGACGGGTGGCTGCGGGTCAGAAAGCTTCGCAATCGGATGGTCCATGAATACGTGGATCAGCCGTCCGATCTGGCGTCCGCTCTCGCCGACATTCATGGAGCCATTCCGTCCCTGTCCCGATTCCTGGCGAGTATCGCGGCATTTGCCGAGAACCGGCTGCTCTGACGCTCGCATCGGGCGCCGTCACTCGAACACCGCCGGGGCGAGCACATCGGGCCGGCCGAACGTGTAGTAGGTCGAGGGCCAGACCACGGGATTCAACGCATCCCAGCCGGGCACGTCGTTGTCGTTGAGCATGATGCCGAGCCGGAAGCCCTTGCCGCTCTCGAAGACCACCTCCTGCTCCGGCCGCGTCATCGGCGTCATGGCCGACTGCGGAATCTTTGCCTCGATGACGAGCGCCTCGCACTTCGAGAGGTCGGCGCCGGTCGCCGCCTCGACGAGCATCCGCTCCGCGGACACCGGCGCGGTGTCGGTGAGCACCTTGATCGACCGCGGCGCCGCCTCAGGCGTGAGCAACACGTTGTATTCCGGATGGCCGAAGTTGCCCCGCCAGGTGTCACGAAACACCGCCGGTTTCCCGTCGATCACGGAGATGTTGTACTTGAAGCCCTCCGGATAGGAGTTGATGGCGACCTCGACGCCGTCCTGTAGGTAGTGCTTACCCGGATCCTTCTGGAAGAGCACGACCTTGTCGTCGAACTTCACCACCTGCACGTAGAGATCGGTGCCCTGCCAGGCGAACCGCACCACCGCGCTCGAATTCTCCGGGCCGATCGACTTCGATGCCAGTTCCGGTGTGATCAAAATCGGCTTGATCCCCCGCCACTTCGCCGGGTCGCCGTC
>JBJTSM010000785.1:0-3176 GCA_046076685.1 Planctomycetia bacterium
CGCGATCGCCGCGGCCACGTCGTCTGCCGTGAGGCCCTCGCAGCCGCGTTCGCGGATCAGCCGCAGGGCTGCCACCGCGGCGGCCGATTCGACGGCCACGATGTCGGTCGACCGTCGGGCGACGACGCCGCGGGGCGGAAGGTATCTTCGGGCGGGAACGCGGCGGCCCTGCATCAGTGTGGCCAGCGACGCGGCGGCCTCGTAACCCACCGTGTCGGCGTTGACGTCGACGCTGCTGAGCGATGGCGACGATGCCCGACAGAAGACGTCGTCGTTGTCGATCCCCAGCACCGCCATGTCGTTCGGGACCAAGATGCCCAGCGTGAGCACCGCATCCAGCACGAGGTGCGCCTGCTCGTCGTCGCACGCCAGGATCGCGACCGGCCGCGGCAGGCCGCCGAGCCATTCGAGGAGGTCCGTCACTGCCTCGTGCTTCTGGGACGCGACGCGGGTCGACCGCCGTGCCTGGAAGCAATGGGCCGAGGCACCGGCCTGTCGCGCCCGTGCCAGGAAGCGGTCACGCCGGATGTGCATCCACGGTCTCCCGAGCGAAAACAGGTCGCACCACGCAAAGTGCCGGAAGCCCCGTTCCCGAAAATGCTCGAAGGCAAGATCGGCGACCGGAACGTTGTCCACGCCCACGAGCGGCAGCCCCGCCTCGGGCACGCCGCCCCGCACGTCGATCACGGGCACGCCCGTGGCCCGCATGGCCCGCGCCATCGCCGCCGAGTCGCACCGGACGATGATGCCGTCGCCGGCCCACGACCGCAGCCACGCCGGCGGCCGGTCGTCGATGTTGCGGGGCTCGAGCCGCAACGACCAGGCGGGATGCTCGGCCGCGTATCGCGAAACCCCCGCCACGATGGCTCGCCCGTGGCCTCGGGAGGTCTCGACGATCACGGCCACACGGATGCGGGATTGTGGCACGGCTGCGCGGATCCTGAACTTTTGGGGATAACCTGATGGGGGAAAAACCGGCCTGACAAGATCCGACACCAGTTTGAAGAATTTTTGCAATCGACGAAAGCCCCGTCGCACGCACAATCACGTGTTCTCGTCCACAGCCCGGCTCGAGCGGCCGAAGGATCTTGCATGCGGAGCTTCATCGACCGAATCAACAGCCTGTATGTCGTCTGGCTGCTCGCGCTGTCGGCCGTCGCATTCTGGGAGCCGCGCTCGATGCTCTGGTTCGACCAGCGGTGGATCTTCTGGTCGCTCGCGGCGTCAATGCTCGGCATGGGCTTGAGCCTGTCGTTGGACGACTTCCGTTCCGTCGCCCGGATGTCAGGCTGCGTTGCGTTGGGATTTGGCCTGCAGTACACGGTGATGCCGCTCGGCGGCTGGCTGATCGCCACCCTGCTCGGGCTCGACGCCGACCTGAAGGTGGGCCTCGTGCTCGTCGCCAGCTGCCCGGGCGGCATGGCGTCGAACATGATCAGCTACCTCGCGCAGGCCGACGTCGCCCTGTCGGTGGTGCTCACCCTCTGCTCGACGATGCTCGCCTTCATCTTTACCCCGCTGTGGACGACGTTACTCGCCGGCAGGCTGGTGCCGGTCGATGCGTGGGGCCTGTGCCTCTCGGCATTGCAACTCACCGTGGCTCCCGTCGCGGTGGGCGTGCTGCTACGGTGGCTGCTGCCACGCACGGCCGACCGCCTCGGGGCCTGCGGCCCCACGATCGCCATGCTGGCGTTTGTGCTTGTCACCGGGGGCATCGTGGCGGCGAGCGCCGAGGCGATCGCCGCCCACTTCGGCCGCCTCATGCTCGCGGCATTCGGCCTGCATGTGCTTGGGTTTGCTCTGGGGTTTGCGATTCCACGGGCGTTTGGGCTTTCCGAGACGGTGGCCCGCACCGTGAGCATCGAGGTGGGCATGCAAAACGGGGGCCTGGCGGCGTCGCTCGCCCGGCAGCACTTCGCGGCCATGCCGATGACTGCCGCGGCCGGAGTGTTTAGCGGCGTCATGCAAAACGTGCTCGGCGGCCTGCTGGCAACTTTCTGGAAGGGGAGACAGATCCGCCGATGATTCGGCACCATGTCCACTCGTGGAAGTGCGACCGGCCGTCGGCGTTTCGGGCCGCGCGGCCCCATGCGCCCGCGGCCGGGATGGCCGCCCAACTCGGGGCCGCGCTCTGCGCTCATTTCAGCGCGGAGCACGCGGCTGCGACCCCTGGTGCCGGGCAGGGGAGCCACCTCACGTGGGAAGCTGTGGTCGACGGCCAGCCGCTCTTTGTGCGGGTCGAGAACGGAGCGGAGTTCGATGACCACCTCGAAGTGGAGTCAACGATTCTGGATCGTGTGCGGGCGACGGGCGTGCCCACGCCGCGGGTCTTCGGCTGCGACGCGTCGCGCAGCCGCGTACCCTTCGCCTGGCAGGCACTCGAGCGGATCCCCGCTCCCGATCTGAATCACTGGTTCAATGCCGGCAAGCTCGATACGGCCCGGATCGCGTTCGCGATCGGTGCCGCCGTTGCTCGCTGGCAGGCCATCGAGCCGGAGGGCTTCGGGGTGCTCGACGCAGCTCTCGCCGGTGGCCAGAGCACCTATGCCGCGTATTTCCTGCTCAATCTCGACCGGCATCTCGCCTTCCTCGTCGATGGCGGCTTCCTCACGGCGGCCGAGCAGGCGGAGATCACCGCCGAAATCGATCGCCACGAACCGCTGCTCGCACTCGACCGCGGCTGTCTCGTGCACAAGGATCTCGCCCTCTGGAACGTGCTCGGCACCCCACGGGAGATACTGGCCTTTATCGACTTCGACGATTGCATCAGCGGCGACCCGCTCGACGATCTCTCGCTTTTGGCCTGCTTCCACGACGCTGCGTTTCTGGGGTCGGCCCTCGCCGGCTACGCGAGCCTGCGGCCCCTGCCCCCCGAGCACGTCCGCCGCCTGTGGCTGCACCTGCTTCGCAACATGATCGTGAAGGCGGTCATCCGCACGGGCAGCGGCCTGTTCGAGCGGAGCGCCGACCACTTCCTGATCGCGAACGGTAGCAACGGCGCCGCTCTGCGGAAATTCACGCGAGAGCGTCTGCGGCTGGCGCTCGATGGCTTGCGAGGAGAGCGAGGGCTCGACCACCTATGAAGACGACACTGATGCTCGGCACCTGGCTTTCCATCGGTTCGCCCGTGGTCGCGGAACTGGCCTCGCTCTGTGGGCTCGACTGGGTGCTTATCG
>JBJTSM010000786.1:0-5863 GCA_046076685.1 Planctomycetia bacterium
CCGGCACGGCATCGGGCTTCAGCAGCCAGCTCTGGTATTGCTCGCTTTGCAGCGTGCGGCTCAGAAACTCGATCGCGCCGGCGTACTGCTGCTCCGGCTCGAGCGTCTTCCAATGGTATTGCAGCATGATGGCATCGACGAGATGCCGGCCGGTGCTCCGCGTCGTGGCGTAGACGAGCTCCTCGGTGCTGCTGCCATACCACCAGAAGCTGCCGGTGATCAGCACGAGCAGACAGAGCCCGAACAGGAAGCGGCATTTCCGCTCCAGGCTGGTCTCGCCCAGGATGTCCTTGAAAGATCGATACGCCATGAGTGCCCGGTTTCCTCCGCCATGCTACCCCGCCCGGTTTCCCGGGCGAAAGCCGGGAACTTTCGGGCTGCCGGATCCCATCGCTTGCGCTCCGGGCTTTTATCAGAGCCGCCGTGTTCCATCCAAGCCCCCGGCGCGAGCCGGGGGATGGGCCCCACACCCGGGCATCCCATCGCTTGCGCTCCGGGCTTTTCTCAGAGCCGTCGTGTCCCATCAAAACACCCGGCGCGAGGCCGTCCCATCAAAACCCTTGGCGCGACGCCGTCCCATCCAAGCCCCCGGCGCGAGCCGGGGGATGGGCCCCACGCCCGGGCATCCCATCGCTTGCGCTCCGGGCTTTTGTCAGAGCCGCCATGTCCCATCCAAGCCCCCGGCGCGAGCCGGGGGATGGGCCCCACGCTCGGGCATCCCATCGCTTGCGCTCCGGGCTTTTCTCCGAGCCGTCGTGTCCCATCAAAACACCCGGCGCGATCACAGCATCTCGACCGGGTCGACGTCGATGATCCAGGCGACGTCGTCGGGGGTCTGGAGCGACGCCGTGGCGCGACGGACCAGGTCGCGGAGTTGGCCGCCGTCGGGCCCGTGCACCTGGGCGTGCCAGCGGAAGCGGTCGCGGAGCCGGGCGATCGGCGCGGGGGCGGGGCCGAGCACGCGGATCGGCCCGCCCTGCTCCCCCATGCCGGCCACTTCCTTGCGCAGCCGGTCCACGATGTGCCCCGCCCAGTTCTCCGCCGCCTGCTCGTCGCCGCTGCGGACCACGAATCGCACGATGCTGCCGAACGGCGGATAGAGCAGCGTCTCCCGGATCGGCAGCTCCGTGCGGACGAACGCCTCGTAGTCGTGCGCGGCGGCGGCCCGGATGGCGGGGTGTTCGGGCGTGCTCGTCTGCACGACCACCCGCCCGCCCAGCGGGCCCCGGCCGCTGCGGCCCCCCACCTGCGTGACGAGCTGGCACGTCCGCTCGGAGGCGCGGAAGTCGGCCAGGTGCAGGCTGGCGTCGGCGTTGACGACGCCCACGAGCATCACCGCCGGGAAGTCGAGTCCCTTGGCGATCATCTGCGTGCCCACGAGGATGTCGATCTCCCGGTTGCGGAAGGCGTCGAGCGTGCGCTCGTGGCTGCCGCGAGACCGCATCGTGTCGGTGTCCATGCGGGCCACGCGGGTGCCGGGAAACGACGCACGGATCTGGTCCTCGAGCCGCTGCGTGCCCGTGCCGCGCGGCACGAGGTTCGGCGCCGCGCAGGAGGGGCATGACGACGGCAGCCGCGTGACCAGCCCGCAGCCATGGCAGATGCCGCGGCTGCCCGGCTGGTGGAGCGTGAGCGCGATGTCGCACTGCGGGCACCGCATCGTGTGGCCGCAGGCCCTGCACTGCACGGCCGTCGCGAAGCCGCGGCGGTTGAGCAACAGCATCACCTGCCCGCCCGCATCGAGCGCCCAGCGGATGCCCGCGGCCAGCCTCGGCGTGACCGCGCCGCGGGAACGGCTGGCCGGGTCGCGGAGGTCGACGGAAAGCACCGGCGGGAGCTGCGAACCGCCCACCCGGCCGGGCAGCCGGCACATCCGCCACTCTCCGGCGAGGCAACGGTGGAAGGTCTCGAGTGCCGGCGTCGCGGACCCGAGCACGAGCGGCACGCCCTCCTTTCGTGCGATCCACTCCGCGACATCGCGGGCGTGGTAGCGCGGCGCGGTCGCCTGTTTGAAGGTGGTCTCGTGCTCCTCGTCGATCACCACGAGCCCGAGCCGCGGCGTGGGGGCGAAAATGGCACTGCGGGCGCCCACGACCACGCCCACCCGACCGGAGGCGATTTCGCGCCACTGCGCGTGCCGCTCCGCGGGCGTCAGGTGGCTGTGCAGCACGGCCACGCTGCCGAAGCGGGCCCGAAACCGGTCGCAGGTCTGCGGCGTGAGACTGATCTCGGGCACGAGCACGATCGCCTGCTTGCCATAGGAGAGCGTCTCCTCGACCGCCTGCAGGTAGACCTCCGCCTTGCCGCTGCCCGGCACGCCGAAGAGCACGATCGTCTCGTGGCGGCCGCCGCGGAGCGGGTCGAGGATCGCCTCGAGCGCGGCGGCCTGCGCCGGGGCGAGCGTGTCGGGGCGGTCGTGGCTGATGGCCGGCCGGCCGGCGGCTTCGGCCGGCGGCCGGGCCTGCGGGCGATCGACACTGCCGGCCTCGCGCAGGAGCCCCGTCTTGAGCAGCCGCGTGATGACGGCGCGGCTCGCGCCCGTGGCCTGCGCGAGGGCGTCGGCGGTGGCAGGCGTGGCGGCGGCGGCCAGCACGCGGGCCTGCGGCGGGGTCGGCTTGCGCGAAGGCTCCTGGCCGGTGGCCACGAGCAGCGGCACGGGCTTGCTCTTGCGGCGAAGCCGTACGCCGGCCGGCAGCACGGCCTCCAGCACCTCGCCCCAGCGGGCCATCCAGCGGTCGGCCATCCACTTCGTGAGTTCGAGCATCCGCGGCGACAGGAGCGGGGCATCATCCTCCACGCCGGCCACGCTCTTGAGCGGCGTCTGCGGCAGGTCGCCGCTTCGTACGCTGACACAATAAGCGAGCCGCTCCCGGTTGCCGCGGCCGAGCGGCACGAGCACCCGGCGGCCGGGCTCGACCACCCCGGCCAGGGCTTCGGGCACCAGGTAATCGAGCGGCTTTTCCACGCCGTCGGGCAGCACCACCGTGGCGACGATGCCCTGGCGGGCGTCGTCTTCGGCCCAGCGGGGTCCGGCTTCGAAGAGCTGGCGTTGGCTCGTATGCTGGTGCGACATGCCCCGGATTAGACCGTGCCGACGGCATGCCGAGGAAGCCCGCAGGCCGGCGACACACACTGGAAGGAAACACACGCGTGCGAATCGGAGTGTTTGGCGGCAGTTTCGACCCGGTGCACATCGGCCATCTCGTGGCCGCCGAATGCTGCCGCGAGCAGGCCGGGCTCGACCGCGTGCTGTTCGTGCCGGCGGCCGTGCAGCCGCACAAGCAAGACCGGCGACTCGCCTCGGGGCAGCATCGCCTGGAGATGCTCATGCTGGCGACGGGTGGGCACGATGCGTTCGCGGTGTCGAGTGATGAACTCGATCGCGGGGGCGTCAGCTACACCGTCGACACGCTCGAGCGGCTGAAGGCTCTCCATCCGCACGACGACCTTCGGCTTCTGCTCGGCCCGGATGCGGTGCTCGGCCTGCCCTCCTGGAGGGAGCCCCGCCGCATCCTCGAACTGGCCGGCATCGTCGCGATGGAGCGAGAGTCGCTCGACGACCTCGGTGCACCCGCCTGCCGGGCCGCGCTCCAGCCTCTCTTCGGCCGGACAGGGCTCGAGCGGCTGCTCGCGGAGCGGGTGAAGCTGCCGGCGATCGGCATCCGGGCCAGTGCTCTCCGGGCGGCGGTCGCGGCCGGCCGAAGCATCCGCTACCGCACCCCCCGCGCCGTCGAGCGATACATCGCCGCCCACGGCCTGTATCGGGACGGGTAGGCGGTCGGCTCGGCTCCCGGTAGCCCGCCCCTGGTTTCGGACATCTCGGGAGGCGGGCCGCGCCTCCCCCGATCGGATCAGTAGTTGATCTGAAACTGGAACCGAAGCAGGTCGCCCTGGAACTGCGCGAATTCGCCGTTGCGGATCAGGGCCTGTGAGGATGAGGTGTTCGTTCGATTCACCCAGTCATACTCGGCCGTCAGTTCCATCTGCGGCGAGAACTGCCACTCGAGGCCCAGATTGAACTCCCCGATATAGGAATTCGGAGAATTGCGCTCCCAGAGGTATCCGCCGCGGTAGGTCTGCCAGCGGAAGAATGGAAAGAGTACGCCCCATCGGTCACTGTCGACTTTGTAGTTGACCATCGCGTAGCCGCCCGACAGCGGCTTGCTCGTGATCTCCGGCGGATTCAACTTCGAGGTACCGGTGAGATTCGAGAGTTGCGGGCCGTCACCGGTCGTCCACTCCGTCGAAAATCCGAGTGGCTGAGGGTAGTAGACGAACGTGGCGGCAATGCGTTGGTCCAGAACTCCGCCTTTGGGCACGACGACGGGCGTGACGGTCTGGTTGTCATAGGTGATTGGCGCGGTGTAGGGCGAATAGTTGCCGGTGTAGGCCTGCACCCCCGCCTCCATGATCTGGCCGTCGTCCATCTTCCAGGGCGTCTCGAGCCGGATCACGAAGTGCATGTTGTTGTTGGACTCGAGGCGGGAGACGCCCTGGCCGTTGTAGCAACCGATGCCGAACACGCCGTAGTTGCCAGACCCCTTCAGCCCCTCGTCGAGGACGTATTTGTAGAGATCTTGGGCATAGTCGGGCGTCCAGTAGTAAAAGACGCCCATGCCGCGCTCTCCGTTGATCGCGCTGTTGATGGCGTCGGAGCGGTCGAGCGGAATGCGATTGGAACTGGACTGCATGTTGTCCCAGCCGAACGGCACCTTCGACAACCCCACGCGGACGCGATGCACCTTGTCGGTGGTGAGATTCACGTCGCCGTAGCAGTCGCGCAACTGGGTGTAATTGATGGCCCCGTCGAGGGCGCCCGGCACGCTCCCGGAGAAGTCGGGTTGGATGTAAAAGAACAGGTGCTCGCTGAGATTACCGGAGATGATGAGCCGGCAGCGGCGGATGAAGAAATGGTTCAACGGGGTGACCGAGCGGTCGGCCGGATGGTAGGCATTGGCCAGATCAGGATTGTTCCAGAGCAGACTGTTGATCCGAAACTGCGTGTACCCTCGGATGTTGATCTTGTCGTACCACTCGTCTTTCTTCTTCTCTTTTTTCTCGCCCTTCTTGTCCTTTTTGTCCTTCTCTTCCTTTTTCGCTCCCTGGTCGCGGGTCATCTCGTCCACGGTCTCGATGGCCGGATCCCGGACCTTGTCCCAGCGGTCCTGAAGCCGGCGGCCGAACGATTCGTCATCGGGGGCAAGCGAGCGGCCACTCCCTCGATCGGGATTGCGAGAGAGTTCGTCCACCGTCTCGATGGCAGGGTCGCGGATCTGCGCGAACGCCTCCGCGAAATCGAAATCGACGGGCGGGACAAGCGTGTTCTCGGGCTCGTCATAGACGTCATCCGAAAACAGCAGATCAGGCTGTGCGGCCAACGGATTGGTCAGGCCGATCGCGATTGCAAACACGTGCACGAGACGACAGCAACCGCCTGTCCACCCGCCAAAACGAAGCCCGGTCATAAAAAGTCTTCGGGGGCCGCAAGGTCTTCCGGAACGCTACAGGCGTGGTTATCGG
The DNA here is from genome assembly GCA_046076685.1 of Planctomycetia bacterium. Lineage (GTDB taxonomy): Bacteria > Planctomycetota > Planctomycetia > Pirellulales > UBA1268 > CAMCQY01. The sequence continues at coordinate 5,521 of JBJTSM010000786.1, forward strand.
AATAAACCAAGCCAAACCTGCAACGCCACCCAGCACCCCCCACTTTCGGGCCAGGCAGACGACCCGCCCACTCCTCCCAGCCCCCGGGAACGCCGTTCTTTGACAGTGGACGGGGCCGGAATCGAACCGGCGACACACGGATTTTCAGTGCGAAAGCCCGAGTGAAACACGATTCGGACGTTTGGCGGATGCTTGTTTTGTCGGGTGTTTTTCTTGAAGCGATCGGCCTTCATTACGTGAAGGAACATCGTTTTGGTAGCGCTTTTGGTAGCGCATCGAAGTTCGAACGGCGATTCGGTGTGAGCCTAAGCCGCCTCTCGGTTCGACACCTTGTATTCCTCTG
>JBJTSM010000787.1:0-4256 GCA_046076685.1 Planctomycetia bacterium
ACGGTCGTGGCGGGTAGCCATGCGCAGCCGGCCGCGATGGCCGTGGCCACGAGGCCCGCATCGAGCGATTCGCGGGAGAGCGTCGCGCCGCCGGTCACGTCGATCGGAGCCATGCGGCCGCCGGCCGCCACGTTGATCCGCCGCAGCGGAACGGCTCGGGCGAGCGGACCGCGCTTGAGTGGATCCAGCGCGGTGGTGATGGCGAGCCGCTCGAGCTCCCCCATAGCCGGCGGCGCGACGCTCTCCCGCGAATCGCTCGATGCGGGCCTCGTGGCCACGGCCATCGCGGCCGGCTGCGCATGGCTACCCGCCACGACCGTCGTCTCGATCGACGAAGGGCACGATGGCGGCGCGGCAGGCGTCGGCGTTTCCCTGCGGGCGACGCCCGATGCCCCCCTCGTCAGGCTCACATGCCGCCGGCTGCTCCTCGCCACCGGGCTCGGCGACCACGTGCGGCTCTCCCACAACCTCCAGCACCAGCAAGCCCCGGGCCGTTGCCGCACGATCGCCCCGCGGAGCCGGATCGGCATCGGGGCCGTGCTGCCCGCCGCCGCGGCGACGCTGCCGCCCGGCGAGCTCCTCATGGCCGTCGCGCGAGCAGGCTACTGCGGCGTCGTGCGGCTGGAAGACGGCCGGATCGACGTGGCTGCAGCAGTCGATCGCCACGCACTCGCGGCCGCCGCCCCCGCCACGCTCTTACGGCAGATCGTGCGCGATGCGTGCGGTACGCGGACCGCCAAGGTTTCACTCGACGGCCTCGACGCGGTCGAGATCCGAGCCACGCCGGCTCTCACTCGCTCGGCGCCGCTCATCGAGGGCAAAGGCCGATGCATCATGCGTCTCGGCGATGCCGCCGGCTATGTCGAGCCCTTCACGGGTGAAGGCATGGGCTGGGCGCTCGCCGCGGGCCGGCTGGCGGCGGAGGCGCTCGTCGACCCGGCGACCGGAGCCCTCATGCCCGCCACAGTCGCGACCGACCGCTATGGCCACGCCCACGCCCGGCATTTCCGCCCGCGGCACGCGCGGTGCCGGCGCGTGGCCGGGGTCTTGCGGCTGCCGCGGCTCGTGCGGCTCGCCGTGCGGGCGGCGCAGCTCGCGCCGTGGGCGGCGCGGCTTGCCGTGCCGGCGGTAATCGGGGCCCAGACCACGATCCGCCGCGAAAATCACCTGGCCACCGGAGCCGTCTCATGAGCCTCTCCATTCTCGGCATCGGCACGGCCGCGCCGAAGCGGCAGATCGCCCAGGCCGATGCCGCCACGCTCGCCGTGGGATTCGCCAACGCGGAGCCCGGCCACGAGCGGGCCCTCGCCGCGATCTACCGGCAGACCCGCATCCGCACCCGTGGCTCGGTGCTGCTCGAAGAGCCCGGCGACAAACCTTTCGCGCAGACCTTCTTTCCGCCAGCAGATACAGAGGGGGCCGGTGGGCCGTCGACGGCCGACCGCATGGCCCGCTATGCCGCCGACGCCGGGCCGCTCGCCCTCGCCGCCGCGACCGCGGCCCTCGCCCGTGGCGGCATCGATGCCGCCGACGTCACGCACCTTGTGACCTGTTCGTGCACGGGCTTCGCGAACCCCGGCGTCGACCTCGAACTCGTCCGCCAGCTGTCGCTGCCGACCGACGTGAGCCGCACCCACGTGGGCTTCATGGGCTGCCACGGGGCCTTCAATGCGTTGCGGGTGGCCGACGCCTTCGCGACGGCAGAGGCCAACGCGGTCGTGCTCGTCGTCTGCGTCGAACTCTGCAGCCTGCACTTTCAATATGGCAGTCGCAGCGACGCCGTCGTCGCCAACAGCATCTTCGCCGATGGCGCCGCGGCCGTGGTCGGCGTCGGTGGCGACCATCCGCTCGCGGCCGAAGCCGACTGGCGGCTCGACCGGCAGTGGTCGCGGCTGCTGCCCGACTCCACGGGGGAGATGGGCTGGCTGATCGGCGACAAGGGCTTCGAGATGTCGCTCTCGGCCCGCGTGCCGGCCATCATCGGCAGTGAGATCGCCGGCATCGTGGCAGACGCCGTGGCCGCCGAGCGGCTCGCACCGGCCGACATCACCGCCTGGGCCGTGCACCCGGGAGGTCCGCGGGTGCTCGCGACGGTCCGCGACTCGCTCGCGCTCGACGATGCCGCGCTCGCCGCGTCGCGGGAGGTGCTCGCGGCGCACGGCAACATGTCGAGCGCCACGATCCTCTTCATCCTCGAGAGGCTGCTGCCGCACGCCGCCGGCCCCTGCCTGGCGATGGCCTTCGGGCCCGGGCTCACCGCAGAACTCGCGCTTTTCCGACGCCAGACTCGACGGAACCAGCGGTCGCCACCGCCTCCCCCGTGAAGACGACGGGGCGGCGGCCACGACCGCTCCCTGAGCGTGCGTGGATGGGTTACAACATCGGCCCCGGCGTATCGATTCCCGGCGCACCGGTTCCGGGGCACCGACTCTGGGGCACCGACTCTGGGGCACCGACTCTGGGGCACTTGGGCGAGCAGGGCCCCCGGCGGCCGTTCGCAAGGGGCCGGAGAGTCGCGACGTATTCCTCCTGAAAGGTTGATCGCATGAAAGTGGTCGGACTGGTCGGCTGGCGCGGCATGGTGGGATCGGTGCTCATGGACCGCATGCGGGCGGAGGGGGATTTCGACCTGATCGAGCCTGTCTTCTTCTCGACGTCGAACGCCGGCGGACCCGCCCCCGCGATGGCCAGGAACGAAACCGTTCTGCGCGACGCCTTCGACATCGAAGCACTCAAGCGGTGCGACATCGTCGTCACTGCCCAGGGGGGCGACTACACGTCGTCGGTCTTCCCGAAGCTGCGGGCCGCCGGCTGGCAGGGCCACTGGATCGACGCCGCCTCCACGCTCCGCATGCAGCCCGACGCCGTCATCATCCTCGACCCCGTGAACCTGCCGGTGATCGAACGCGGCCTCGCGCAGGGCATCCGGAACTGGATCGGCGGCAACTGCACCGTCAGCTGCATGCTGATGGGCGTGGGCGCGCTCTACAAGGCCGGCCTCGTCGAATGGATGAGCACGCAGACCTACCAGGCCGCCTCGGGCGGCGGCGCCCAGCACATGCGGGAACTCCTCACGCAATACGGCACCCTCCACGCGGAGGTGAAGCACCTGCTCGACGATCCCGCCAGCGCGATCCTCGAGATCGACCGGGCCGTGATCGCGAAGCAACGAAGCCTCTCGGCCGCCGAGACCGCCCACTTCGGCGTGCCGCTCGGCGGCTCGCTCATCCCATGGATCGACAAGGATCTCGGCAACGGCATGTCGAAGGAGGAGTGGAAGGGCATGGCCGAGACCAACAAGATCCTCGGCCAGGGCGACGGCTTCGGCACGCCGGCGGTGCCCGTCGACGGCTTCTGCGTGCGGGTGGGGGCGATGCGGTGCCACAGCCAGGCTCTCACCTTCAAGCTCAGGAAGGCCGTGCCGGTGGCCGACATCGAGGCGCTGATCGCCGCCGACAACCAGTGGGTGAAGCTCGTGCCCAATACCCGCGAGGCCACGCTGCGGGAGCTGACGCCCGTGGCCGTCACCGGCACGCTGACGATCCCCGTGGGCCGCGTCCGCACGCTCGCGATGGGGCCCGAATACGTCGGCGCCTTCACGATCGGCGACCAGCTCCTCTGGGGCGCCGCCGAGCCGCTCCGCCGCATGCTGCGGATCCTGATCTGATCGCGCCGAACTCGGATCACGCCGGGCTGGCCGTGGCGGCGGCCACGATCGCGGCGGCGATCCGCGGCAGCGGCAGCACCTGATCGACCACGCCCAACTCGATCGCCGCCCGCGGCATGCCGTAGACGATGCAGGTGCTCTCGTGCTCCGCGATCGTCGTGCCCCCGGCCTTGCGGATGATCCCCATGCCCATCGCGCCGTCGCTCCCCATGCCGGTCATGAGCGCGGCCACCACGTGCTGCCCGGCCGTCTCCGCCGCCGAGCGGAAGAGCACGTCGACCGCCGGCCGGCAGTGGTGCACGGGGGGGCTCTGCAGCAGCTTCGCCCGAAACTGGCCGGCCGTCCGCTCCACCACCAGATGCTGCTCACCCGGCGCGATCACGCAGGTGCCGGGCAGGAGCGGCATGCCCTCTTCCGCCTCGCGGACGTCGAGGGCGCTGACCGAGTCGAGCCGCTCCGCCACGATCTTCGAGAAGTGTCCCGAGATGTGCTGCACGACCGCGATCGGCGGCAGCCCGGCGGGCAGGCTGCCGAGCACCGTCCGCAGGGCGTCGAGCCCGCCGGTCGAGCAGCCGAGCACGATCAGCCG
>JBJTSM010000788.1:0-11715 GCA_046076685.1 Planctomycetia bacterium
AACCGTCCTTTGGCGGCTTGATCATGACCATGACCAATCGGATGTTGCTTTTGCTGCTCGTTTGTTCCGGCGGGTGCGCCAATGCACTCGTGGCGGTGAAGCGAGATTTCGCCGACGCCCACAAGGCGATCAAGGCGGATCATGAAGATGACGGGCTCGAGACCTTCGATCCCAAGTCTGCCGCCGTCGTCCGTCAGATGCGGAACGAAGCGAGCAGTAAATAAAAAACGCCCTCGTCTCGGGCTACGAGGGCGTGGCCACAGGGGGTGGGGTAATGGGGGGCCGTCGCCCTGCCACCTCGTGGCGGCGGTAGGGTTATCGAATGCCCACGGCTCTTGCAATACCGCCGGGATAATTGCGAAAAGCCCGAGCAAGAGCGCGATGAATTGTGAGCGTCCTCACAATTCTCACATGCTTGTGGGATGTGGGGACTCTGCAACTCAAATACCACATCGACCTTGGCGAGCGAGCGGATCTTCCGCAAGTCGGGGACGAAAAGCGGCGCAGCTTTCTCTCCGGCGGACGTATGACGTGGGTGGGATAGCCTTCAAAAGCTGTTTAGAGTGTGCCGAGGTCGCGGCTGCCGTGGAGAACGCGGGCGATGTCAACGCCCGATGCTGTGGGGCGAAAGAAAATCACGTACATTCCAACGGAAATGCTTCTGCACCCCGGCACGCCGAAACCGGGCCGGGATTCGCCTGAGAGCGGGTGCTCTGCCAGCAGTTGGCATCGCTGCCGCAAGGCTGCAAGCCACGTTCTCGCGGCGGTCGGATTGTCTCGTGCGATGAACTCCGCAATGCCGAGCAGGTCTGCCTCTGCTTCAGGGGAGAAAACCGCCGCGATCATGTCCGCCCAGCCCGCTCGACCGCAGCAATCCGCTCCTCGGCGTGGGCAAAGACCCGATCCGCTGCCACGCCCTTGCCAGAATCAAGTTCGTCGAATCCCTTCCGCACAGCACCGCGCAGTGTTTCCTGCAACTGAAGGAGTCGTAATCCTTCAGCGAGCACGTCGCTTTCGGTCAGGAATCGTCGCTCGGCGATCAGCCGCTGCACGAATGGTGCGAGATCGGCGGGAATGTCGACGGTCATGGCTTGCGATACCCAAGGCTTGTGGCTGTCGTATGTGGCCACATATCACTTCTATAAAGTGTATACGAACGTGCAGTGTTGCTCAAGAGCGTTGCGTTATCCGGCCTGCGGCGGCCGACACCGATTCTACCCCTTGGCGAGCGAGCGGATCTTCCGGAGGTCGAGCACGCCCTTCGCGCCCCAGCCCCTTACGCTTTCGGGGCTGCCCAGGACGCCGGCCGTTTTATTGCGGCTTGTCGCGGTGGCGGGTCACGTCTTCCCGTGAGGCTCCGCTTCGGCCGGTGCCGCTTCCCGGTTCGCGGGATGTTTTTCATGATTCAGTCCTCAGGGAAGTATCCGCTTCCTCGACGACGGGAGGCAAAGAACGGTCATGATCAAAGTGCAGCACGCCATCGGGGCGCTCGTGGGGTCGGCGGTGGGCGACGCCCTGGGGGCGCCGTTCGAGTTCGAGCGGCCAGGCCTCTACAAAGCCACCTATCCCTCGCCTGTGCTCGGTGGCATCGGCGAGATGCGAGGCGGCGGCAGCTTCGGCTGGAAGCCCGCGGAGTTCACCGACGACACGCAGATGTCCCTGGCGCTCGCGGAGTCGTTGGTCGCGAAGAACGGATTCGATGCCGACGACCTGTGGCAGCGATGGCGGACCTGGGCGGCAACTGCCAGAGATGTCGGTGTGCAGACCCGCATGGCGCTCGCAGAGACAACCCACGTGGGGGCGGCCGAACGGGTTCATCAACGTCGCGGACAGTCCGCCGGAAATGGTTCCGTCATGCGGAACACTCCAGTCGCCCTCTGGGCCGCGGAGCAGTCGCTTGAAAGCCTCGTCGAGCTGGCGGGCCGACAGGCGTCGCTGACGCACCATGATCCGCACAATGCCTACGGCGCCGCCATTCATGCTGCCATGATCCACGCGGGTATTCATGGCAACGACGCCTTCTCTGCGATCGACGCGGTCCTCGATGTCTTGCCCGCTGAGGCTCGGGAGTGGTGGACACCGCTATTGGCCGCGAACTGGCAGCCCGACACCAGCAAAAACAACGGCACGGTCTGGGACTGCCTGGCTGAGGCGGTATGGGCCGTGCGAACGGCCGCAACCTTCGAAGAGGCGATCGTGAACGCCGTCGATCTCGGCCGCGATGCCGACACGGTGGCGTGCGTGGCCGGAGGCATTGCCGGTGCGCGCTGGGGCGTGCAGTCGATCCCGAGCCGCTGGACAACCTATCTGAATGGCACGGTATCAGGACCGAATGGCGAAACGGCCTACGACTATGCGTCTCTCCAATCGCTCGCACTCAGACTGTTGGGCAAACCGGCAGCCGTGGCGATCGATCACGGGAACTAGCGTCGGCCGGCACCGTCCGCCTAGCCGATGGCTTGAGAGCCCATGTTTTTCGGGACTTGCGTGGGTTTCGACCAAGGTTGACCGGCTGCCGGCGAGAATGGTCACTCTCAGTCGGCGATACCAAGAGCCCCAGGCGAACGGGAGGAGCAGATGACAGGACCAGCAAAAAATCGACTGCACGACTACGAGGCCGGCTGGCTGACGATGCTCGTCAAGATGGGCGTCGCGACGGAGGCGGAGGCCCGGGCTGCGATGAACCGTGTCGCGCAGGCAGCCATCGACGATGCCGAGAAGAAGCGGCAGCGACGCAACGAGCGAAGACGACGACGGCCGGAGTGACGGTCGTGTTCTGCCGTAGCGCTACTGCGGCTCGCTCATGGCGTGGCTCCTTCAGGGGCTCCGTCGGGCTTGTTGAAAAACTTGTGGCACGAATTGCAGAACCACTCGCCGGGCTTGGGCCCGTTGCCAATCAGCTTGAATTTCCGGCATGTCGCGGCCAGGCGAATGGTGAGCCCGATCACGCCGACCTGCACCGATGCCGTATTGCCTGAATGGCAGTGCGTACACGCCGGCACCTCCATCCGCGTGAAACGTTCATAAAGTTCCTGATAGACCTTCTCGCGGTCATATGTTTCGTATTCAGCCATGACCTGCCCTTTCTCTTTGGGGGGAATCGTTCCACCTTTGCTTGTGCGGGTAAGTGCCTCGTCTCTTTCCTTCATCAACCGTGCCCCCGCCGATCGGATGGCCGCTGCAATTTCTTCCGGCGTCGCGCCGGGCGGAAAATCAAATCGCACCATCGTCTTTGGCTCGTCGGTATTCATCGTGTCCTTTCTGCTGCCGGTGGCCGGCAGGCTGCACGGGCGTTCGTCGGGCAGGCGAATGCATGCGCAGCCATGTGACGCATTCGACGTGATCACGGTGCCCGTAATCATGCGCGTGCCGCGTCTGTAGGCGAGTGACTATGGCGCAGATTGGGTGCGTGCTCGGCAAGCGTGGGCGGATCTTTGCAAGGCCGAGGTCCAAAGCCTTGACCGTCACGCAGCAGGACGGCCGGAACGCCCGGAGAAAACCGCTATGACACTCTTTCCGACCCTTCGAGCGAACCTTTTTCCGGCCAGCGACGTATAATGAGCTAGCATCAAGATTGGCACGTCTAACCAGCGTGCCATGTGAGTGTGGGCCAGAGGCTCACGCTCGCTACCGAGCCTCTGCAAGGCAAACGGTGCTACCCGAGTCGCGAAAGTGACAAAGGGATGTGCGTGTGGTGTGTAGCCACGCGAAACAATATTGCAGCGAGTCGGCAGCTTCTCGACAGAGAAGGTGCCGACCCGATCTTGATGCGTTCACCCATCTGGAGAACGCATATGCCACTCGGTCGACTTTCGGTCCGCATCAAGCCCGGGAACCGGACGCACCATATCTGGTGCAACAACGGGTCGTGGTGGGTCGCCTACGTTCTGCACTTCTCGGGCCGGAAGCGTCGCATCCGACGCTCTCTCGGCACCTCGTGCGTCGAAGAAGCCATCCGCCGACGGGACGAGCTCTTCGCCCGCATCGAGCGAGAGGGCGAGGAGGTGCCAGAACGTCGAAGCAAGGGCAGACGCAGTGGCGAGGGGGACGGCGAGCGTGAGATGCGGATGACTTACGGCACAAGCGGCGGGCACTTCACGCACTTTGTGGCGATCGTTTAACCGGCACTCAAAGGAAATTCATATGGATAAGAAATTTGCAAAAGCTATCCGGAACCGTCTGGCCGACCTGCGCGAGGCTGATGAGGCGTACGCCCGGGCCGAGGGGCATCGCGGGAGGTGTCGCCACCAGCAGGCCGCAAAACAGGCCGAGCATGCGGCAGACCTGTATCGCGGCTGTGGTCTCGGGGTTCTTGCCAAGAAGGCTTATGCGGCGGCGGCCGACGCCTACGCCCACGTCGAGGATGTGGAAAGCAGCGACCGCTGCGGCCTGCATGCCAAGGCTCTGCCCGTCTACTGGGACGAGTCAAACCACGACACGAAATGGGGCTGACGGATTACGGATGGCTAAGCGGGCGACTGGTGGCGAGGTCTCGAGAAACGACGCTTTCATGAAAGGGAAACCCAAGATGGCAGGAAAACGCAACGGCTTCGACTGGGCGAACTTCGGCAGGTTTCGGCACACGTGGATCTTCGAGGCCGACCGCCTCATGAGGGACTGCGCCGAGTGGACGGCCGCGGCAGTGAGCCAGGATGACAAGTCCCGCCGGCTCCGCCGAAGGGCCGCCAAGCTCTACGAACGTGCCGCCGATTTCTATCGACGGGGAAGCCTCGGCCTGGTGGCGTCGGTCGCCTGGCAGAAGGCCGCCGACTGTTACGCCGCGTTGGACATGCACGAAGACGCGGCCCGCTGCAAGAAGAAAGCAGACTCCATCCCCGTGTACTGGAGCGATGACCAGTCCACCCAAGTCGAAAACCGAGGAGGCCACCCATGACCAACCCGCAAGAAAGCAACCCGCCAGACAGAATCTACGTCCGCGGAGGCGTCCCCCTCATCGACATGTTTCGGGCGATGCGGGCCTGGATCGAGCAGCACGCCGCGAAGGAAGGAAAGACGCTCGATCCGGCATGGTATCGCGACAGCCCCGAGGAAGCCCCGCAGCTGTATCCGGAACTGCGAGCACAAAAGAGTCCAGACGATTCTCAACCAGCAACCCCACCAGAAGGAGACACGACATGAGCCAGCAACGCATCCTGACGCTGTATCCCTACCTCTACCCGGGCACCGCGTGCTGGGTGTTCGACGACCAGCGGACGGGCCTCAAGGAAGAGGCCTTCGTGGAGGGCACGAGTGAGATGATCAGTCGTGTCGTCGAGCGGAAGAGGATTCCCCGAGCGGCCAAGGGTTTTCTGTTGACGTTCTCGGATCAGCCATTCGACGGCCACGACGTGGAGCGGCGTTGGCTCCGTAGCGACGCCGAGGGTGGCAACTGGTACGAGGGTGACGTGTTGGGAGAGCCGATGGAAAACTGGCTCTGCCCGGCGCTGCTGCTGTACTTCGAGACGCCGCCCAAGCGGCTCTACGTGCGGTGCGACCCGCTGCCGGCGGGTGTACAGCCGATCTGGAATCCGCTGCCGGGCGAGGAAGGCAGGAGGTTTGTCGAAGCTCCGCCGCCGTGACCACGGCGGGACGGGCAAAAAGCCAAAACCCGCGGCACAGTTGGTCATGCCCGGGCTTTGGCCCAGGGGATCCACCCGGGCTGCCACGGGGGCGTCGACCAAGGTTGACCTTTGGGTTCGCGATAACGGCCACCGCCCGATGCAAGCACTTCATGGAAAGGCCGCCAATGCGAAGAACAGATCCGAGCATGCTCACCCCAAAAGAGCGTGAGGAACGGGAGCGGATGCTGCACGCGCTCGTCGAAGTGAAGGAAGCCGTCCGCCTTTTCGAAGAAGGCGACGCCAACCTGGGTGACACCGTGCGCCAAGTGGCGGCGGTGCTTTTGGCGCTACGTGCCGCGTAAATGCACGGTGCGTCTGGAACGCGCAGCGGGAGATCAAGATACCCCTCTTCTGTAAATGCCCGGATGAGCGGGCGGGTCAGCCGATCACGCGGATGAATTCAGCGATCACGCGGAGCTCAGCGGCCTGCTCGGGCGTGATCGTAATCGTCGGGAACGCTGGATTGGACGGCAGGAGCTGAATGGATTCGTGGTGCCAGCCCGGCTCGTCGCTCGATGGCGGGCCTGCCACCCGCACGGAGTGATACCGCGCCACCGTGTAGGTGCCGCCCGTCTCCGGGTCGCCGAGCGAATGATGCTGAACGAGCAACACTCGGCCCGAACGGGTGGCCGGCACCGCAAAGCGAAACACGCAGTAGCCGCCGTCGGGAATCAGCGGCTCCATGGCGTGGCCCGACACCTGCGACACGAAGCATCCCTCGCAACGCCCCGCCAGCTCGGGCACCCGCACCCAGCCGAGGCAGTCGGCGGCGACACTTGGCCCAAATTCACTGGCGACGGCCTGCAGGTCGTAGACCGGCAACCATCCCGCGTGCGGGTCGCGAGGCATCTCGGGCTCGATCTGCACGGCACCGGGCGGGGGCGGATCTTTCTGGAAAAACGAGTACACCGACACATATCGAGGTGTGGCCATCGGCATCACTTCTGTGGGGGGTGAGGCTTCGGGTTCGTGCCGCGCGAGGTGTGCTCGGTTTGCATGAGCATCTCGAAGCTCATGACTTTACGGCCGCGGCGGTCCATCTCCCCGCGGCCCATCTTGTAGGCCTTGAGCATCATCTCCTTCGATGTTCCGGCCGTGTACCGCTCGGAAACCGACTCGGCAAAACTGCCCAGCGCGGCGATCTCCGCCTCGAGTTCTGCGATGGCCTGACAGTATTTCCGCAGATACTCGAGCTCCCGCTCCACCAGTTCGGCCGCAGCCCGCCCTTGGCCGTCTTGGTTGAGCATCATCGCCCGGTGGTAGATGGAAGCTTGCCACTGCTCGGCAACGATCTTCACGATCTCCGCGTTGCGCGGCTGGTCCACGCACGCCTTCCCCGTGTCAAACCGCATTACGGCCTTCCCGGCTTCGCAGCTCAAGTGTTCCGCCTGTCCCGGCAGGCTCCACTGCGCGGCCACACTCACGGCGAGCGTGTCGCCCGCCTGGCCGGGCGGCAGCCGCAGCTTGATCACCAGGCGTCGCGAGGCCCCGCCGATCATCGAGCCCAGGAAGACGTGGCAGCCCCCGGTCGTCGGCGTGAATGGGGCCGTGCCATAGAGCTCGGCCGTCACGCCCTCCGGCAGCCGCAGGAGGATATCCGCATTCTCGACCGTCGTGGCGAGCGTGTCGGTGAGTTCTGCCATCACGATCCGCGCGATCTCCTCGGGCAGTTCGGCATCGTGCATGCGGCCGCCGCCGGCCTCCGCGATCGCCTGCAGCTGCACGGGCGAGTAGCCGGTGCCGATGCCGACGGTCGACGTAATGATCCCGCGGTCCCGCAGTTCTCTCGCGTGGTTGGCCAGCGCCATGGGATCGACGAGGCCTTCGTTCGCGTGGCCGTCGGAGAGCAGCACGACATGGCTCCGCTCGATCACCCCGCAGGTCGCCTGCCGTTCGGCCACCGCCTGGCAGCCATCAAGCCAGCCGGCGGCGAGATTGGTGCTGCCGCGGCAGGCGAGCGATCGCAACTCCAGTTCGAGCGATTTCCGGCCCCGGTCCGTGAGCCGGGTGGCCGAGGCATGCCGCACCACGTCACTGGCAAACGACACGAGCGACATGTGGTCGGTCTCGGAGAGCGCGGACACTACGTCGAGCGTGGCCTGCTTGGCGGCGGCCAGGGGCGGTCCCTGCATCGAGCCCGAGGCGTCGATGACGAGCCCGAGATTGAGCGGATGCCGCACGGCATCGGGATCGGGCTTGTGTTCCGGTGCCCGCACCGTCACGACAAGGTGCCGCACGGAGGCACCGCGGGCGTTGATGAGCGGGCGGTCGATCTCCGCAACGATCTCGGGAGCGGCATGCTGGGTGGCCTTGGAAATCATTTGGAGGGTCCTTTCGTGAGCAGGGTTCGCAGGGCGTCGCCGATCCGGTGGAGCTGGGCAAGTTGTTCGGTGCCGAATTCCCCGCGCACGGAGAGTTCGATGTCGGGGGTGAGCGAGATGCGATACCAGTGCTCACCGCGTGCGGTGCGGCCGGATGCCGACATGCCAACGAGACCAGCGAGGGCTCTGGCGGCGTTCTCGAGCGTGGTCAGTTCGGAGTCGTCGGCGAGATCCGGGGCTGTGCGATAGGCCGAGACTCCTGCATCGCGTCTGGGGGAGCGTGCGGGGGTCCGCAAAGCCTCCAGGCTCTGCAGGTAATCGAGGGCGGCCCGCTTGGGGGTGCCGGCTTGAGCGGCGGCGTCGGTATCGACGACGCCGCCGATCCGCAGTTCACCGGCGGCGATGGCCCGCAGTTGGGCGGAGCCGATGCTGTGGAGGAGCACGCGGATCTGGTCGAGCGTGAGGCTGCGATTGGCGTCACGGAGGAGCTGGAGCACCTTCAGCCGATCGAGCGTTTCGCGGGGGTATCTGGCCCCTCGGCCGAGCGATTCCGGGCCGGGGATTACCCCCTTTTCGACGTAGCTCCGGATCGTCCGCGGCTCGACGCCCGTTTCGTCGGAAAGTTCCTGCAAACTCAGGCCGTTCGGCTCTTCTGTGTCGGTTCCCATGCGAGCATGATAAATCGCCATTCGCACATGTCAAGATACTGCTTTCCTCAAATGAGCCACGCGGGGCTTCATTAGCCCGGCACGGCTGATGGGCCCCGGCGGTCGATCAGTGGATTGCCCCGATCGAGGTCCGTAATCGCGACTCAGGAACACAGGGCTTGTTTCGGCCACCGTCCGCGGAGATGCGAATCAGGTAGCGAACTAACGGCAAAAAGGCAATGAGCCTGTTTGTGCCGATCGCCGAAAAACAATCCCGAAGAGGTTTCTATGGTTGTGGAAAGGCAGTTGCCGTTCGGATCCGATCTCAGCCGGTTAAGGTCTTGGCTTTACCGCATCTTCCGCTGGAACTACCGAGATAAGCTGAGAAGGCTCGTCGCCTGGCGGCAGGTGGAGTCGGTGTGCCCGTGCAGATGCCAGGGCTATCCCGCGGAAGCCAAGTCATCCGCAACGTGCCTTCAAGCGGAATCGCAAGATAGCCATTCCGTCGCAGCGTTCGAGCTCACTCACTCAGATATCGCTCAATCGGGACCGCAGTGTGATTCACAGCTCAGTCGGCTTCGCGGACGGTCAAGTGCGACAGTGTCTGCGCCGGCACCTGCTAGAGAGCGCGGACTGAACAGGTGGTTGGAGCGCGTGTTGACGAGATGTACAGTCGGAGAACTGTCACGGGATGACTGTGAGACTCTGCTGCGCGTGCGGCGTGACTTTGGTGCATTGTCGCACGAGGTGGCTCGGCTGCTATCCCGCAGGGCGACGGCATCGGATATCTACAGCCTCTATCAGCTTCGTGAGGAAGTAAACGATTTCGTGGCACAGGGGAGTGTAGGCGTCGCAGCGCTCTGGTGTTATACGCAGACGTTCGCATCCGCGGAACCCGACAGCCCACATCTCGCAGAGGAGATAACGGACGTCATCGAGTGCTGTCGGCGCGCCGTTCTCGAAGCAGAAACACCAAACTCAGCACTTTTCGCTGTCGTTCGATTGGCCCGCCAGTTTCATCTGGCAGATCCTCGTGCAGCCTTGGAGTACATTTGGGGTTCTCGCGAACGTCGCCGAAACATGAACGGGGCAGAGCGCCTGCGGACGGCGACCAGCCCTTAGGCTCATCCGTAATCGGGCAGAGGCCGTCTGATTAGTTCGTTGACGGCAAGTCCGAGCGATTCATCGCGTCGCGGCCCTTTCGGAATTGCGGTCGATTCGAATCCGAGGGGTTAGTGCTTACAGCTCCGTGTATTTCCGGGAGTTGCCGCGGGCGAGGGCGACGGGGTATTTCCGCTCATTCGCGGCCAGCTTGTCGACGATCGCCTTGCCGACGTCGATGTCGAGCCAATCGGCGAGGAGCAGGGCGAACATGAGGATGTCGGCGATCTCTTCGACGACGGCGTCCCGCTTGGGGCCGCCCTTCAGATTTCGCTCGATCTCCTTGTCGGTCTTCCACAGGAATTGCTCCTGCAGTTCCGCGGCCTCGATCGCGATCGCCGCCGCCAGGTTTTTGGGGGTGTGAAACTGCGACCAGTCTCGCTCATCTCGGAACCGGCGGACCTCGGCGGTGAGGGCCTGCCAGGAATCCAATTTCTTGACTGGTGCCTTGCGGGGCGTTTTGGAGTTTTTCATGCCGGGGAGTTTACCGCCTGGAAGCCGTGTTTTCTGGCTCCTTTACTCGTCATAGACCAAGGTTGACCGGGTGGCTCGTAAACTGCCGCCCATGAAGCCAGACGCCGCGTCATCGCCGTTTCCCGAAATTCCCACGGCCGAGTGGCTCTGCGCGAATCCGTTGGCGTTCGCCGTTTACGACCGTTTCCCGGTGTCGCCGGGCCATGTCCTCGTGATTACGCGGCGGGGCGTGCCGACGTTCTTCGAGTGCACGGCAGAAGAGCAGCGGGCTCTCATGGACCTGGTCAGCGAGGTGAAGGCCTTGCTCGATGAACGGCTCGAGCCCAAACCCGATGGATACAACGTCGGCTTCAATTCCGGGGCCGCCGCGGGCCAGACCGTGCCGCATGCGGGTCGCATGAAGGCCTCCCCATGGGAGGATGTGCAGGCCCGTGTCCGGCGAAAGGCCGGACTCGATGGCTAAGCTCATCATCGGCGAGGCTGCCGTGCGGGCGGAACTCAGCCATGAAAAAGAATCCGGAACCTGAAGTGACGAAGACTCGCATTACGAACGTGCATTGCACCGACGACTGCGTGGTCGTCGACTTGGCGGATGGTCGCACGATCTCAGTGCCGCTGGCCTTTTATCCGAGGCTTTTGCACGCGACGCCGCACCAGCGGTCGAACTGGCAGTTGGCCGGCGGCGGCTACGGCATCCATTGGCCAGACATCGATGAAGACTTGAGCGCGGAGGGCCTGCTTCGCGGGGCTGCCCAAGCGAGCACGAGTGTCGCAACGCGGATACCGGGAAAACGCGTGAAGCGAAAGCGCTACATCCAAACCGCAAAGCTGATCGTGGCCGTTGACACGGAGATGGTGATCCCGCCGTCTGATCCATCGGAGCCTTGCCTGGAGCCAGAAACCGTTGCGTTGCTACGCAACATTCGTCAGCACGCCGAGGCTGGTGACATCCCTTGGCTCCAATCGCGAGGCAAGGTGTATCAGCTGATCGAGGCGACCAGTTGACATCATGAAACTCGAATACTTCGCCGACACCGACTCGCTCTACGTCGACTTTCGCGACCAGCCGAGCGTCGAGAGTATGGAAATTTCGACTGGGGTCATCGTCGACTACGACGCAGACGGCCGCGTGGTGGGCCTCGACATCGACAACGCCAGTCACAAACTCGATCTGACGCGCGTTGTGCTCAGCAAACTACCAGGGGTAGTCAAGACTCATTCCAGCTGAGGCGACAGGTATGGCCCCCGTCCAATTGAGCGATTTTCTCGACGTAATCCCTGCCGTTCTCCACATCGCTTTGGGGGCGGAAAAGGGGACGCAGCTCTTTTCCGGGGATTTGATCGGCAGCAAGGAGCCGTCTGTGGAAAAGAGCTGCGTCCCCTTTTCCTCGCCCGCGAACGGCGCGGAAACCAAGTACCCCCGGCAGGGATCGAACCTGCGACCTACGGTTTAGGAAACCGTCGCTCTATCCACTGAGCTACGGGAGCGGG
>JBJTSM010000789.1:0-8860 GCA_046076685.1 Planctomycetia bacterium
CGTCCGGCAGCGTCGGGGCGGTGGCGGGTGATGCCGTTTTGGTGAATGCCGTCGTCGTCGTCATGGTGTCACTCCCGGTCATGGTGTCACTCCCGTGAGGTCGCCCGCGAGGAGATCGCTGAGCCGGCGCCAGAGGTCCACCGGGGGCTGCCAGGTGAACACGCCGTAGCGGCCGCCGGCGGCATCCTTCGGCGTGTCGGAGCCCTTCATGCCACGCACAAAGCCGTAGACCACACCGGCGATGCACGCGCCCGGATCCCAGCCCGCCGGCTTCCGCGGCCCGAGCCGCCAGCGGAGCATCCGCCACACGGCGGTGCCGTAGACGAGCGACTGGAGCAGGTAGTGGTGGCTCTCCATCGCCTCGAAGAGATTCGCCGGCGCGTAGGCGGCCAGCGGGATGGCGGCATCACGCTCGTGCAGCAGGTTGGTCTTGTAGTCGGCGATCAGGAGCCGCGGGTCGTCGGGGGTCGAACCGGGCAGCCGCAGCACGGCGTCGATCGCGCCGTTGATGAGCCCGGCGAGCGGCACGTCGAACTGCGGGCCGGCCAGCTCCGCGGCATAGCGGACGAGCGCCGCCGCGGGCGACGGCGACTTCCGCAGCGACTCCTCGAGCACACGGCCGACATGCCGGGCCCGCACGCCGCTGGCAAGCGTGGCCATCGCCATCTCGAAGTTCATCTCGACGAGGCGGTTTTCCTTGCCGAAATCGGCGAACCGCAGCGTGCGAAAGGGGGCGTCGGCCGGGCCGCCAAAGGGCGTGAGCATGGCGTCGGCGATCATCGCGGCAAAGGGCTCGCGATGATCCTGCATGAACCGGGCGCTGGCCACGTCGTCCACGATCGCGCGCACATGACTCTGCAGGTCAGCCGCCGACATCCCGGGGGCCGGTTCGAGCCGCTCGAACACGTCGTGGGCGATGCTGCCAAACGCCGTGCCCGCGGGCAGGGTTGCGATCTCGAAACGACTCACGTCGGGCCCCGCGTCGGCGTCGGTGAGCGGGTTCGTCGCGGCACCGGCCGGCATCTCCTCGTCGTGGCCGTGGCCCTCGGCCTCGTGGCCGCCGACCGCCACCCGCGTCGCCGCCTTGACGAGTCCGCTGTACGACGTGCGGCGGTAGGTCTGCTCGACGCCCGGCGGCACGGCTGCGAAGCCGATGGGCTTCGTGGCCGCGGCGGGCGTCCACGGCCTGGCCGCGGGGAGATCCAGGGCGGACCGCACCGCAAGGTTCTCGGCCTGGCCCGGGGCGATGTCGGCCTGCGAGGGCGGACTGTGCCGCATGACCTCGGCGAGCAGTGACTTCTGCGGGTCGCCGGCACGCAAAACGCAGAGGTGGTGCTGCGGCCGGGTGACCGCGACGTAAATCAGGCGGCGGACCTCCTCGTTGTCGGCGTCGCGGGCGGCGTGCTTCGTTTCGTCGGGGATCACGCCACCCGGAATCGCCTTGCTGACGTCGAGCAACCGGTGGCCACCGCGGTGGAAGATCTCGGGCCTACGCGAGGCATGCTTGGGGTGCCAGCCATCGACGACGATCACGCAGGGAAACTGCAGCCCCTTGGCCGCATGGACGGTCATGATCATGACGGCGTCGGTATCGCTCTCGACCCGGCGGCTCACCAGTTCGGCCGTGGCATCCTGCTTCGCCAGGGCGGCGACGTGCTCGAGCACCAGCCGGGCATGGCAGCCGCGGCCACCGCTCGCGTCGTTGAGCAACTCGACGAGATGGGCAAAGTCCACGATCCTGCGATCACCGCCATCTCCCGTGGCGATCCGCCTCACCATCTCGCCGTCCGCCATGATCGCGGCCGCCATCGCGGCCACGCCCTTCCGCTGCAGGAGGGCATGCAACTCCGCAATCCGCATCAGGATCCTCTGAAGCTCGTCCTCTTCGAGAGCGGCCACCTCCTCGAGCTTTCTGCCGAAGAAGGCGGTCGCCGCCGCCCGCCGCGACCGGCCCGTGTCGCTCGGCTTCTCCATCGCCTCGAGCAGGCCGAGGAGGTCGGCAGCCATCTGCCCCTCCATGACGCTCGCCGTGCCCTCCGTGACGGCCGGGATCTTGAGCTCCAGGAGCCTGCGGGCGATCGCCGCGCCGGTGGCGTTGGTTCTCACGAGCACACAGATCTCGTGCGGCTTGAAGGTTCGCGGCTCGGGCGGCTTGAAGTGCGGCCTCGTGAGCACATCGTGAACCTTCCGCACCGCGGCCTCGACGAGCCTCATGTCCCCGACATCGAGAAACTCGACCGGCCGCAGGCCCACGAGCTGGCTGGCGGCGCGGTCGGGTGCGGCCTGCACCTCCTGGTACTCGATCTTGGGCCCGAACGTGGCCCCCTCCATGACCGCATTGAGCCCGTCGAGCAGCGGCTTGTCAGAACGCCGGTTGACCGAGAGCGTCCGCCGGGGAAGCGATTCGCCTTCGAGCGGCACGCCGTCCTGCGCGTGGGACACATACGCCGAGACGTCGGCGCCGCGAAACCCGTAGATCGCCTGCTTGGGATCGCCGACGGAGACGAGCACGTTCGTTTCGGTCGGTGGAAAGATCGCGTGGAACAGCTCCCACTGCAGCCGGTTCGTGTCCTGGGCCTCGTCCACGATGGCGAGCTTGAACCTGTCGCCGAGGAGTTTGCGAAAGGCCTCTTTCCGGCGGGCCTCGGCGGGCGTGTCTCCGGGCCGGTCCGCGACCGCTTCCCACGTCATCACGAGCAGCTCGTCGAAGCCGGGGCTCGCCTGCATGCGGGCCCGGGCCCTGTCGCGGCAGGATTCGATCAGCTCGCAAAGCCGCTGCCGCAACGTGCGATCCTCCTCCGGGCAAGGTTCCGGAGGCCGCTCGATCTCGAGAAACGGATCGGCCATCAGGTGCCCGACGAGCTTGACCAGCTCCTTTTCGTCCCAGTGACGGCCGGCCACGGCCTCGGTGACGACCGCGTCGTTGACCACCTCGGCGACCACGCGATCACGCAGCTCCTCGTCGCCCGCATCCGCCGCCTCCACGCCCGCGAGCGTGAGGATCCGGGAGCAGACCGCATGCATCGTGCCGATCACGGCCGTGTCGAACTCAGCGGCCGCCCGATCGAGCCGCCGGGCCATGGCGGTGCAGCTGGCCTCGTCGGCTTCGAGAAGCAGCTTGTCGAGATCGTCGCGGGTGTAGCCCGCGGGGTCGGTCCTGCCCTTGAGCAAGAGCGCCGTGACCACGAGCCGGCCGCGGATCCGCTCCTTGAGTTCGGCGGCGGCATTGCGGGTGTAGGTGGTGACGAGAATCTCGCCGATCCGCAGGCTCTCGTCGGTGGCGAGGGCCTTCGTGACGTATTGGGCGACGGCGTGCGTCTTGCCCGTGCCGGCGCTCGCCTCGACGAGCGTGCCCGTCGGGAGCGGAAGCGCATCGGTGATGGAAAAGGGCCTGGTCATGACAGCAGGTAGGGCTTCTCTCCCTTGTTCACGTGAATAGGCTCGATCAGCTGCTTGAAAGCGTCCAGGAACGCCACCCGCTCGGGATGGTCTACAAAGACCTCGGCAAAGGCGGGACTGACGCCGAACAGGGCGCACTCGGCTGTGCGGTGGTAGAAGTCCGTCGCGAGGGCCTTTTCGAATTCCTCCTCCCGTTTGGCCGCGGCGGCCGTAGCGACGTCTCCGAACACCGGCCGCGCGGATCGCTTCGCCTCGTGGGCGAGGGCGGCGATGGCATCGAGCCGGCGTGCCGCAGCAGCCTGATCCATGAGTGGCTCGGCGAGCCGGACGATTCTCGCCTGCCAGGAAGGCTCTGGCCTCGGCTCAGGTTGCCGCTTGGTGGTCTTCTTCATTTTTCCCACGTGCCAGTTGTCGTGACGGCTGATGATCGTCGCGCGGGTGGCCTCGATGCCCGCAGCCCAGGCCACGAGCAGATGGAGAGCGGCCATGTGGAGCGGACGGCCGTATTCGTTCTTGCCGACCTCGCGGGGCACGACATACACAATCTGCAGCGGCTCACCCCGATGAATGCCCTGCAGGGAGCCGATCAGCCGATGACGGCCGAGCGGCAGGCCGTCGAATTCATGGCTGCCCACGGTGGTCAGATCGAGTTCCTCGCCTTCTGCTCCCTCCAGCAGCCCACGTGCCAACGCCTGGATTTCGGCGACTTGCCGCCCCACGTGCCGGCCGACGGGCAGGATGCCGCTCCGCTGTTTGGATTCCACCCACGCCTCGGCGCACCTCGGATCCACGATGAGTTGCCGGTGCAACTCGAGCGTGAGCTCGCGTGCCTGTTTTTTCTCGAGCATCATCGGCAGCGTGGCCGGCGTCGGCTCGTCGTCGTCCCGCCACGTGTCGATGCCGAGCGTATCCTTCAAATAAACGCCCAGCGGATCCTTGACCATCCGCTCGAGCAGTGACAGCTCGGTGAGGATCGGGCCGGTCGTCTCCGGTGCGTCGGCGGCAGCCCGCCGCGACTCTTCACCGTCCTCTCGCGCCGGAGCCGGGCTTTTTGCAGCCCCCTGCTCCACCTGCGCGAGCACGCCGCCGGCGATCGTGTCGTGGCTCCAGATGCCCGTCGCCTCGACGCCCGCCTCCTCGAAATTCCGCCGGCTGAGCTGATGCCGCGGATGGCCGATCTCGATGCCGCTCGCCTCGTCGAACTTCTCGCGGGCCACGCCATGCCGCACCGCGAAGTCCACGAGTTCGGCGAGCGGCGTGACGAGCGGCACCCGCTTGTTCGACTTCACGTTGCGGCCGTTGCAGGTGATCACGAGCCGCTCCCCGGCGGCGAGCAGACAGTCGAGCAGCGCCCGGCGTTCGTCGGCCCGCTGATCGCCGTCCCCCACGAGCTGCTGCCGGGCCACGAGGTCGTCGCCGTCGGCCTCGCCCGACCCCACCGTGCCGTCGTCGTAGCCGATCACGCAGACCACCCGGAAGGGCACGCCCCGCAGCGGCACCATCGACGTCGCCGTGATCGCACCGGTGCGGAGCGGCTGCCGCCCCGACGTCTCGTCGAGCCAGCCCGTGAGCAGCTGGTGCACGTCCTCGAACGGCACGGGGAGGTCGCCGCCGGCCGCGCCGCGGGCCGCCTCGCGGAGCCGGCGGAGGTGGACGAGCGGCTCCGACAGCTGCGGGCACTCCGCGCCGCAGAGCCCCTCGAGCGCCTGCTCGATCGCATCGCACCATGCGGCCGCGGGCGCGGCTCCCGCGGTCGCCAGCGCGAAGGTGCGGATCACGTCGAGGATGCGGGCGAGCTTCGCGATCGCGATCAGGTCGACCGCGTCGAGGTCGGAGAGCGGCACCACGCCTCCCAGCGCGGCCGCGGAGTCGCCGTCGGGAAGCAGTGCCCCCAAGAGCATCCGCTCGAGGCCGAGCTTCCAGGTGTGGACCTCGGCATGGTCGGTGAGATCGAGGCCGTGGCGGACGCGGTGGCCGGCGTCGAAGCCCCAGCGGATCATCGTCCGCTCCACGAAGTCGGTCCACGTGGCCACGGTGTCGTCGGAGATGCCCAAGGCCGCCCGCACGAGCGGATGCCCGGCCACGGCCAGCACGTCGTCGACCGAGCCGCGGGAACCGGGGAGCCCGAGCAGCGCCACGAGCAGATCGGCCGCATCGCTCGTCTCGCGGATGCCACGGTCGGCGACGACCAGCGGCAGCGTGATCCTGCGCTCCTTGCGGTCGCGATCGAGGCCGACGACGGTCCGCTGAAACACCGCCTCCAAATGTGGAGCCGCCTTCTGAATGCAGGGGCTGACGATGGCGACCTGGTGGGGCTCGAGATCCTCGATCTCCTCGAAGGCCTGGAGCAACGCCTCGTGCAGCACCTCCGCCTGACGGGAGAGACTGTGGCAGC
The DNA here is from genome assembly GCA_046076685.1 of Planctomycetia bacterium. Lineage (GTDB taxonomy): Bacteria > Planctomycetota > Planctomycetia > Pirellulales > UBA1268 > CAMCQY01. The sequence continues at coordinate 5,795 of JBJTSM010000789.1, forward strand.
GATGAATCAGGAGCGAGCGATCGATGCCAGGGTCGTGGCCGGCCCACTCGGCCTCGCCCCCCGCTACGACCGTCCGCTGCATGCGGGCGAGCAGGGAGTCGGGGCGATCGGCCTCGGCCTCTGGCTCGGCCTGAGCGACCGGCAGCCCGCGGGCCGCGATCAGTTCCTCGAGGTCCCGAACGCCGGCGAGCCACACCGGCAGCAACGGATCGACGCCATCGGGCAGCTCCGGATCGCGCCGCTTCTGCAGCGGCCGGTCGCGGAGCTTTTCCTCGAGCGGCTGCTGGCCGTCCTTCGCCCAGGCGGCCCGCAGGCCGGGCGAGGGATGGACGAGGATCGCCTCGACCTCACAGACTTCGCCAAGCTGCTCAAGACACATGAGCTGCGGCAGCGAAAGCGACTCGAGGCCCGCGACGAGCAGCCGCTCGCCACTCGGCTGGTTGGCGACGCCCTGCCGCAGCGGCGGCGGGAGCCGCTCCTGCCCCAGCAGGTTTCGCACGGCTCGCCAGACCTCGAACTGCCAGCGGTCGTCGTCGCGGAGCGACGCGGCCATGGCCTCGCCGGCCTTCTGCTCGTCGTTGGCCGTCGGGGCGAGCGTCGGGTTGCCCAGTTCCCACTCGCGGATCATGCCGGGCCGGCGGACGTGATACTCGTCGAAGAGCCCGGCGATCCGCCGGGCGGTGAGGAGCGGTTGGCCCGCGGTATCGAACGGAATGGCCAGGTCGGCCGCCCCGGGATCCCTGATCACCTGCATCACCGCGAACATGAGCCGGTCGAACGACCACGGATCGGGGTGGGCGGCGTCCCGCGGCGGCTGCAGGAGCGACATGATCGTGCCGGGAAACGAGATCTCCACGTTGGCCACGATGCCGTCTTCCCGGCCGGGCCCGGCCGCACCCAGCGTGCGGGCCAGCCGGTCGTGCAGCCACGCCTTCGCGCCCGCGTGCGGCACCACGATGCGGGGCCTGGCGAAGAGGTCGTCCGTCGGCCGGGAGAGAAAGTCCACGGCGGGACCGACGACCTCGGCGAGACTGCGAACGAAGCGGATGGAAAGCGTCATGATGGCGGCTCACCATACCCTACGGCCCGCCCGGCGCGGCGCTTCCGCTCTGCTTCGCACCGAAAAAACCGTCTGGAAACCCTGCCGGCGATGCCGGCTGACTTTCTCCACGGGCTGCTATCCTGTGCGGTGGGCGGCTGACGCGGTTTTCCGGGCGCGACACCCGCCACCCTTCGACCACCCCTGCCCCCGACGTGGCACGAGGCCACAGCCGTGCGACCCTTCCGCATTCCACCGCCGCCCCCCGGCATGCCACGGCGGCTCCGGGGCTGGTACGTGCTCATCGCCACGCTCCTCTCCGCGATCGTCGCCGCCATTCCCGCCTGCCCGCTGAATGATCAGCTGGGGAGACCGCTGTGGCGGGTGGAGGTCGTGCACGACGGCGACACCGTCACCTGCATCGACGAGGCGAACCGGCCGCAGAAGATCCGGCTCGTGGGGATCGACAGCCCGGAGTTCAACCAGCCCTTCGGCCGCGAGGCCGCAGCAACGCTGCGGCAGAAGCTCGCCGGCGGCCGCGTGCGGGTCGAGGGGGATGCCCGCGACCAGCACGGCAGGCTGCTCGGCACGCTCTGGGTGGACGAGCGGAACATCAACCGCGAACTGGTGGCCGAGGGCTGGGCCTGGGTGTTCGGCGGCTTTCGCCCCGATCCTGACCTGCTCGACGCCGAAACGGAGGCCCGCAACGCCCGCCGCGGCCTCTGGGCGGATCCCCGGGCGCAGTCGCCCGCCGACTGGCGGCGCGACCACCCGCCGCACCGCTGACGGCGGGCAGGCCCCCGGCCCGGAAAAAAGCGTTTCCGTCGCCTTGACCGGGGACGCATACTTTCCCACGAACGGCAGGTTGGTTTACGGTTCAGGTCATGCACGGTCCCCACGACATCGTCATCACAGGCATCGGCGTCGTGTCGCCCATCGGCATCGGCGGCGACGCCTTCCTGTCGTCGCTGGTGTCCGGCACGAGCGGCATCCGCCCCATCGACCTGTTCGACTCGGGCGGCCTGCGCACCCCCTGCGGCGGGCAGATCCCCGACTTCGATCCCAAGGTCTACGTCAGGCCGCGGAAGAGCCTGAAGGTGATGAGCCGCGACATCCAGATCGGCTTCGCCGCGGCCGATCTGGCGATGACGGATGCCGCGCTCGAGGCCGGGGCGGTGGAGCCCGAGCGGTTCGGCGTCGTCGTCGGCGGCGACATGATCTATGCCGACATCGAAGACCTGGAACTGACCTACCGACGGAGTGTCCACGACGGCCGTTTCGACTTCGGACGCTGGTCGGAGGCGATCCAGGAGGAAACGCACCCACTCTGGCTGCTCAAGTATCTGCCCAACATGACCGCCTCCCACATCGCCATCGCCCACGACGCCCGCGGCCCCAACAACTCGATCATCCTCGGCGACGTCTCGAGCCTCCTGGCGATCGGCGAGGCGGCGAGCATCATCCGACGCGGCTGGACCGACGTGATGCTCACCGGCGGCACGAGCTGCCGCCTCCACCCGACGGCGCTCGTGGCCCGCGGCGAGGCGGTGCTGTCGCGGCCCGTCGCCGACTACCGCCGCGTCTGCCGCCCCTTCGACCGCGACCGCGGCGGCATGCTCGACGGCGAGGGAGCGGCGGTTTTCGTGCTGGAATCACGTGACCATGCCGACCGCCGCGGGGCGCGGATCCGCGGCCGGCTGCTGGCGAACGCCAGCCGCTGCGAGCCCCGTTCTCCGCACCGGCCGCGCACCGGCTCCGCGCTGCGGCTGGCGATCCGCGCCACGCTCGACGCGGCCGGCCTGCCGCCGGATGGGCTCGGGCACGTCAATGCCCACGGCATCGGCACGCCCGAGGCGGACCGGCTCGAGGCAGAGGCCATCGCGGCCACACTCGGCACGGTGCCCGTCGCCGCCCCCAAGAGCTTCTTCGGGCAGCTCGGCGCCGGCGGCGGCGCGGTGGAACTGGCGGCGAGCGTGCTGGGACTCGAAGCGGGGATCGTCCCGCCGACGCTCAACTACGACACACCC
>JBJTSM010000790.1:0-4194 GCA_046076685.1 Planctomycetia bacterium
TCGCTCGGAAGCCCCCGAAGACCTCTCGACGACCGCCTGGGCCGTGATGGCCTTGCGCAGCGCCCGGCACGCGCACGTCGCGGTATCGAGCAAGGCACTCAAACGGGCCGAGAACTTCACCGTGAATTGCGCGGCTGGGCCAGCCGCCAGCCGCCAGTCGCGCTATGCCGACCTCCCCGGCGGCACGGCTACGCCACCGGCAACCGCGACCGGTCTGTTCGTCCGTCAACTGCTGGGCTGGCCGCCGAGCGAGCCCGCCCTGATCGAGGGATGCGCATGGATCATGGGCGCCATGCCGCCGAACGACGGCACTGCCTTGGATGCCATCGACTACCATTTTTTTGCGACCCAGGTGCTGCGCAACATGGAGGGGGCGGACTTCGACCTCTGGCATCACCTCATCCAGGAACATCTCGTCCGCACGCAGGAACAGAATGGATCCTTCAGCGGAAGCTGGCCGCCTGTCACTGATGCCCCCTCCATCCGGGCGAGCCGCGTGTACAGCACAAGCCTGGCTCTGCTCACGCTGCAGACCTGCTATCGCCACTTGCCCCTATACAGGCCGGTCACCCTACGGGCGGAAGATCCCATCGACGATGAGTCGGAGGATACCGACGGCGACGACACCGATGACGGCCCGCAGGACGAACGGCCCTGAGTCGGCGCGCCCCTGCCCGCCGATCCCGGTGCTTGCGCTTCTGGCTTGTATCGAACCATCCCGGCGCTTGCGCTTCGGGCTTGTATCAAACCATCCCGGCGCTTGCGCTTCGGGCTTCCATAAAAGCCCCCGGCGCGAGCCGGGGGATCGGGCTCCGGACGATCCTGCCGACGTTCTACCGCCGGATCGTTCCCGGAGCGGTGGCCATGCGGACGTCGGGCCGGGCCTGCATCCGCAACTGATCGATCGCGGCGGCGAGCTCCTTGAATTCGAGCTCGTCGAAGTGGCCGCTCTGCACGCTGACCGTCCGGCCGAGCGTGTCGAGCACCACCACGTTGGGCCCGCCCGGCACGATGCCGTAGAGCCGCTCCATCACGCCCTCGAAATCGAGCCACACCGATACGTGCGGCGAATCGGTCCGCATCCGCGAGCGGGCCACGGCCTCGAGCGGCTTGGGCACCTCCGGCAGGCTGGCCACGGGGATGACGTGCACGTCGGGCACCCGCACGTTCGCCGGCCAGCCGGGCAGACCGGTCACCGGCTGGCGAGACCACTCGCTCGCCGGCACCCTGTCGGCGGTGGGGTGAAACAGCACGTGCAGACGCCGGCCCAGCTCGAGCGCCGCCTCGGCCCCCTTCCGTTCCGCGTAGACCAGCACCACCACGTCGCCCCGCAGGCTGCCGGTCTCCCGCCGGCTGCGGAATTGATCCTCCATCGCGATGTTGACGACGCGGTCGCCGGTCTGGGCCCGCGCCGCCGACGCCGTGGGCAGGAGCAGCGAGGCCAGGATCACAACGATCGCGGAAAAACGCAGGGCATGCATCGGTGCACCGGGGGGGTGAAAAAAGGGTTCAGGCGACTCTGCGGCGGTCGGTCGTGGCGAAGGGCAGCGTCGCGGCGGCGTCGACCGCCCGCACCTCGTCGTCGACCTCGTCGTCAGCCGGTTCGTCATCAGCCAGGCGGCCGGGCCGCACCATCGCGAGCACCGCCGGCAGGAGGATGAGGGATGTCAGCGTGCAGGTCGTCACGCCCAGCGTCAGCACGCGGCCGAGGCTCTCGAGCCCCTTGTGACTGGCCACCATCAGGGCGCCGAAGCCGAGGATGGTCGTGAGGGCGTCGACGAGCACCGAATTGGCGGTCGAGGCGCTGATCCGGTAGGGGCCGGGCCGCTCCAGGCTGTCGTGCACGATGTGCACGCCGTAGTCGACGGCGATGCCGAGAATGAGCGGGATGCCGATCAGGTTCGCGGGATTGAGGTCGATGCCCACGAGGCCCATGAGGCCGAGCGTCTGGGCCATGCCGAGGGCCAGCGGCAACGCGGCCAGGAGGCTGTGCGTGATGCTGCGGAAGTCGAGCCAGAGCACGGCGAGGATCACCACGAGCGAATAGAGCGCCGCCTGTTCGTAGCTCCGCTTCATCTCGAGCGACGCCTCGTAGGCCTGCAGCGGGTTTCCCGTCGCCCGCGGATCGACGCTGCGCACCTCCTTCACGAACCGTTCCAGGGCGGCGAAGTTCCAGATGTCGCCGCGGCCGTAGATCTTGAGCAGGTGGCGGCCGTTCTGGCCGACGAACCGGTCGACGAGGCTCGGGGGCAGGTCTTCGAGCTGGGGCGCCGCGGGGTCGGCGACGGCGGCCAGCGCATGCAGCCTGGTGAGCAGGTCGCCGGCCGACTGCTGCTGGAAGGCGGCCAACGACTGGAAGCACTCGTTGGGGCCGAGCCGCCTGAGCGTTTCGCGGGCCCGCTCGAGGTGCCAGGCCGTCCGCAAGCCGCCCGGCCGCTTCGCGGCCTCGCCCTGCGCCCACGCGAGGGTCTCGCCGAGGGCGTCGAGGCGGTCGATCGGGATCTCGGGAGGCCGCTCGGGCAACCCTGCCAGCCGTCCCCGGATGCTTTCGATCAGCGGCCGCTTCAGCTCCTCGTCCACCGGCAACAGCGACGCGATCTCGTCGACGCGTTCCACGGTCGCCAGCTTCGTGAGCTTCTCCTTGCGGGCCAGCAGCTCCTCCCGCGAGTCGGCGATCGAGAGGGCATACCACACGCTCTGGTCGCATTCGGCGAGCAGCTTCTTTTCCACGGCCACGCTCTCGAGCCCGTCGGCCTGCAGGTTGAGCAGGTTGTGGTCGTAGTCGAGCTCGTGGAAGCCGGAGGCCACCGCCATCGTCGCGGCCATCGCGGCCAACGCCACGAACCGCGGGTGCCGGGCGAGCGGGGCCAGCCACTCGTGCACCGGCACCGGCGTGGGGATGCTGCGGCCGAGCGGGCCGCGGTCGATCGCCGCCACCACCGCCGGCAGCACGAGCAATTCCGCCGCACAGCAGAGCAGGATGCCGCCGCCGGCGATCATGCCCAGCTCCGCCACGCCCACGAAGCTCGTCAGCGCCGCCGAGAAGAATGCCACCGAGGTCGTGATCGCGCCGGTGAGGATGCCCGGGCCGACACGACCGCTCGCATCGAGCAGGGCCCGCTCGCAGGAAAGCCCGCGCCGCCGCATCTCGAGATAGCGGCCGATGTAGTAGGTGCCGTAGTCGATGCCGACGCCGATCATGGTGACGGTGAAGGTCACGCTGAGGATGTTGAGATGACCCACGCTGGCCGTGGCCCACGCGAAGGCCCAGGCCATGCCGACAACGAGCACGCCGTTGGCCATGAACGCGTGCCGCACGCCCCCGAAGCCGGCGACGATCACCACGACCACCGCCATGAGCGACAGCCCGCTGGCCCAGATCATCGACTGCTGGCTGGTCCGCATCTCGTCGTCCTCCATCACCGGCAGGCCGGTGAGGCCGACCGTGACGTCGGCATGGCGGGCGGACACGAGCCCGATGAGCCGACGGAGTTCGTCGGTCGCCGCCGAAGATCCGGCGAAGCCGTCCTTCGACTTCGCCAGCCGCAGGAGCACGAAACCGAGCCGCCCCTCCTTGGCGAGCAGATGCTGGCTGGAGAGATCGCGGAGCGTGGAGAGCGATTCGGGCATCCGGGGCCACGGCGACACGTAGCCGGTTGCGCCGGCATCGGCCGGTCGCCGGCCGGCCTCGAGGCCCGCCAGCAGGCTTTCGCTGTAGCGTTCGAGGGATGCCAGCGGGGATTCCTGCAGGCGGCCCGACCCCGCCGGGCCCTGCTTCCGCTCGGCGACCGGCGACCCGCCGGCGACCATCTGTCCGGCGAGGCCGCCGACCATCGTGCCCACCTTGAGATGGGTCCAGCCGCCGGCGAGGATCGGCTCGGTCTGCTCGATGAAGCGGTCGATTTCGGCGAGATCGGCGGGCGCGAGATAGTGGAGCCCCTTCGCCCGGATCTTCGACAGGTCGACCTCGTGGAGCACCGATCGGAACAGGGCGTCGTTCTGCGCCACCTCGCGCGACAGCTCCTCGAGCACCTTCACCACGCGGTCGCGCGACGGCCCCTCCACGACGACGACCGCGTCGTCGTCCTCGCCGAACTCCTGGATGTAATCGATCCAGAGCTTGTTGTAGTCGCTCTTCGGGTCGAGCAGGTCGACGCGGCTCACCTTGTAGCCGAGCGACTGCGCCGTGTAGGC
>JBJTSM010000791.1:0-2280 GCA_046076685.1 Planctomycetia bacterium
ACTGGCCCTAACGCCAGGGCAATGAAGTCAAGAGGCGAGCTGACTTTGCATGCTGCAGCGCAGAGCAAATACCCCTCAACCTCGACGGAAGTGAACGCAAAAAGCACATGACGTCTGATCATCCGTGTCTCGGGACGGCAGGTTGTGGCCGTGCGCCCCGCGGGCGCGAACCATCAGTGAGGGAGGATCTCACCCGGATAATTGTCGATGAAGTCCGGAAGCAGGCGGGCGGCTTGGCTGGGTAACTGGTCGGGCCGGAGCCCCGCGTCGAAGGCGGCCTTGGGCTGCTGAGCGATCCGACGGGCCGTAACGCGTGTGAAGCCCGAGCAGGCCTCGAAAGGACTGAAGCGGATGCCGACCCTCCGGCCATTTGGGGAAGGCAGCACGAGCGGGGAAGGAAATCGTCACGAGCACCCGCTCGATCCGCCGGGGTAGTGGGCACGGCACGTCGGAAAGGTGGTTCGTGGTTACAGGGGGAGACCCGTCGCGGGCGAGAGTAGCGGTCTCAACATCACCCTGGGTGATGGTCCACGGCGGGAGTCGGACGGGGTCATTGGAGCGTTGAGACCGGGTAATGCCGGTGGAGCAAAGGACCCTGACTTCCGGCACGCTTTTGAAGAAGGCAAGGTGAAGGTGATTGGCGATGAGCCTGACAACGCCCGAAAAGATCCGGAGCCTCCAGAGAAAGCTCTACGTGAAGGCGAAGGCGGAGCCCGCTTTTCGCTTCTACGTTCTGTACGACAAGATCTGTCGCGCCGACATTCTCGAACACGCCTACAAGCTCGCCCGCGCCAATGCGGGTGCGCCGGGCGTGGACGGAGTGACGTTCAAGCAGATCGAGGAGGCAGGCGTAGAGGCGTGGCTGGCGGGCTTGCGCGAGGAACTGGTCGAGAAGACGTACAGGCCCGATCCTGTGCGGCGGGTGATGATCCCGAAAGCGAACGGCGATGGCGAGCGTCCGCTCGGCATTCCCACTATTCGCGATCGCGTCGTCCAGACCGCTGCCAAGATCGTGTTGGAGCCGATCTTCGAGGCCGACTTCGAGGACACAGCATACGGCTATCGGCCACGTCGGTCGGCCGTCGATGCTGTCAAGGAAGTGCACCGGCATCTATGCCAGAGATGCACGGATGTCGTTGACGCCGATCTATCACGCTACTTCGATTCGATTCCGCACCCTGAGCTGCTGAAATCGGTGGCCCGGCGGGTCGTGGATCGCAACGTCCTACGCCTCATCAAGATGTGGCTGAAGGCGCCAATCGAAGAGCGTGACGCGGACGGAACCCGGCGCATGAGTGGGGGCAAGAGCAACACGCGTGGCACGCCGCAAGGCGGTGTCGCGAGTCCCTTGCTCGCCAACATCTACATGAACCGGTTCCTGAAGCACTGGCGGCTGAGCGGCGCTGCAGAAGCATTCCGTGCCCACATCGTCTCCTATGCCGACGACTTCGTCATCCTCAGTCGCGGCCGTGCCGCCGAGGCGCTGACCTGGACGAAAGCGGTGATGACCAAGCTCGGGCTCTCGATCAACGAGGCGAAGACCTCGGTTCGCAATGCCCGCAAGGAACACTTTGACTTTCTCGGCTACACGTTCGGCCCACAGCGGTTCAAGAAGAACGGCAAGTGGTACATCGGCGCGAGCCCGTCCAAGAAGAGCGTGAAGCGCATCAGGACGAACGTGAAAGGGCTTCTGACACCGGGCAACATGGCCCCGTGGGAAGAGGTGCGCGACGAGCTGAACAGCAAGCTGCTCGGCTGGTCGGCCTACTTCTCCTACGGCACCTATCGTCCGGCCGAGCGAGCCCTCGGCTACTACGTCTATGAGCGCGTGCGCGACTTCCTCGTGCGACGGCACAAGGTCAGAGGGCGCGGCATACACCGCTTTTCCTATGAGCGCGTGTATGGCGAGATGGGCGTGATCCGTCTCGAGCGCCTGCCCCGATCAACAGTGCCCGCCGTGGGCCGCACGTGAAGCCGGTCGGAAAGCCGGATGCCGGAGATCGGCACGTCCGGTTTAATGAGCGAGGAGAGGAAACGGAGTGATGGCTCCCAGTCGGAGCCCCAAGCCACCGCGCCTCTCCTCGACTCTACCTGCTGCGCGGCCGGCGCCTTGCTGGCGATGCAGGTCTCGTAGGTCTTCAGGAAATTGTCACAGACGGGGACGCCGATGTCCTGCGCGGCGGCGGAAAAGCTGCCGGCGGCGATGGCGACAGCCGTCGCGAATACGAGTCTCATGATCATTCTCCGGGTGCAGCCCGGACGGCGCGCCGGCCGGGCGAC
>JBJTSM010000792.1:0-3861 GCA_046076685.1 Planctomycetia bacterium
CTTCGCACCGCAACGGGCGAGAGCGCACCCGAGCGGAGGCAATCCTGGCCCGCAGCCCAAGCCGCAACATACTACAAATCGGGAGAACGTGGCAGCCGGCGCCGGCGGCCGGGCCGGGAACAGGAAAGGAGCGGGGAAAAGCACCTGTTTCCGGCCGACGGCACGTCGTCACGGCGTCGGCAGGCGGGCCAGAGCCCGGATCATGCTGCCGTTGTCGGCCACGTCGAACAGCGGCCGATAGGGGCTCGCCAGGCTCCGTCGGGCGCGGCCGGCCGGGTACCAGACCAGGTTCACCGACAGGTTCCACGCCGACGGCGCGAAGGTCACGCTGGTCGTGGGATCGAGCTGGACGGTCTGCGACTTGTCGGGCAGCAGGTAGGTGAACGTGCCCTCCATGGCCAGCGACCGCGACATCGGGGCGCGGATCGTCGAGCCGACCACGCCCTGGCCGTTGCTCGAGGCACCGCCCCAGACCCGCGCCTCGTTGGCGTCGCCGAAGTGGAGCCGGTAGAAGGCGGTGTAGAGATCGACCGTGCTGGCCACGCCGGGCGTGCCGGTGGCGGGCGAGAACATGCCCTTCTGCTCCATGGCGTTGAAGGCACCCCAGAACCCGAGCTCGTGGTAGCCCCACACGTAGCTCAGTTCGCCGCGAATCTGGGACACATCCACGTTCTCGAAGTAGCTGTCGCTGAGATAGTCATACACCGCTCCGCCCTGCAGGCCGCGGCCCTCGAAGGCCCGCGTGAAGAAGCCGGTGGTCACGAAGACCTGGTCGCGGGAGCGGCCGGGCGTCTGCAGGCCCGAGCTGTCGTTGAGCGTGGGCTGCTGGAAGTTGCTCTGCACGCCCCGCACGCCGATCTGCCAGCCGACGCCGAAGGCGTTCCAGAAGGGCATCGCCCAGTTGATGTATTCGTTGGTGCCGTAGTTGCCGAGCAGGCCGAAGTTGGTCTGGTTCTGAAACGCGGTGATGCCGGCGCTGGCGGTGAAGTCGCGGTACCATCTCCAGCCGTAGTAGGGGCGGCCGAACTGCCGCAGCCAGGCGCAGATGCGGCCGTCGTGCGGGCAGCAGGTGAGGAATCCGGGCGACTCCTCGCAGGCGAACGGGTCGTCGTAGAACGATTCGACGTGCAGCTGGCTGGGATACTCGCCCATCCACATGCCGCCCCCGGCGTCGGCCATCGTGGGGTCGTAGCCCTCGGCGCCGTATTCGCCACCGCCGAATCCATCGAGGCCGTAGTCGGTCATTTCGGACGGCGTCGTGTTGATGACGATCGAGGGCTCTTCGACGGCCGGGATCGACTCGGGCGCGACCTGTGTCGGCAGCGACTGGCCGGGGGTTCCGGAACCGGCAGGCAGCCGTCCCGGCACCGCGCCGTCGTCGATCGCAGCCGCCTGCGGAGCCCGGGCCATCACCGAGGGAAGCCCGTCGGCGTTCATCGCGAGCCGTTCACTGCGCGGACGCATGGCAGCCTGGCCCGGCCGGGCCGTGTTCGGATCGAACTTCGGGGCGAGGCCGCCGCCCATCGGGCTCGGGCCGCGGGCCGTGGCGGGCCGCCGCGGCGATCCCTCGGCGGCAAGCACCGGGCGGCCGGATTCACCCTGTGGGGTGCGGAACATGTTCACCTCGCCCATCGCCGGCAGGGAGAATTGGCCGGCGGGGGGCGTGCTCGAGCGGAAGCGGCCGGGCGTCCGGTTGTCGCTCTGCCAGTCGCCCATCTGGCCCGCGGGGCGAGTCCGCGGCGGGGCGAACGACGGCTGCATCGTAGGCTGTCGACGCGGAGCCACGGCCACTGCGGGCACGCCCTCAGGCAGGCCCACGGTCGCCGGCGGCAGGCTGGGACTGGCGGGACGCGCGGCAGTCATGGCCACGTTGGCGGTCGCGGCAGGCTGCTGCGGCGACTGCTTGACCGGTTCGGTTCCGGTGGCCGGTGCAGACGTGACGGCCGCCGCGGTCTGTTTGGTCGGCGCAGCTGCGGCCGGCTCGGTCGAGGTGGCGGCGCGATGCGGCGTCCACCGCAGTTGGCTCTGACCAGCCGCTCCGGCCGACTGCTCAGGCTGCTGCGACCAGGCAGTGCCCTGGACCAAGAGCAGCAAGAGCGACAGGCACACGAGGTGGCGGAAACCGTGTGAAACGTGCATCAGAGACTCCTTCCGATCCGGCTACGCGGCGGGAATGGTCCAGCCGCAATTCGTCGATCGGAAGAGATATCGTCATCCGCACGACCGGAACTTCCGCCAAAATCCACGCTATCGGCAGGGGTTGCCTATTTTGCGCAGTCGAGCGCGGCGGAGAGGTCGGCGATCAGGTCGGCCGAGTCTTCGATGCCGCAGGCGAGGCGGATCATGTTGTCCGCGATGCGGAAGGTGGCCCGTTCGGCCGGCGAATAGTTCCAGTAGCTCATCACGAGCGGCTGTTCGATCAGCGATTCCACGCCCCCGAGGCTCGGGCCAATCCGGGGAATCCGCACGGAGTCGATAACCTGGGCGGTCTGCCGCCAGTCGGCATCCTTCACGAAGAAGGTGACGAGCCCGCCGAAGCCCCGCATCGTGCGGGCCGCCAGCGCGTGATACGGATGGCTCTCGAGCCCCGGGTAGAGCACCCGCTCCACCCGCGGATGGCTCTCGAGAAACCGGGCCACGGCCAGGCCGTTGGCGTTGTGCCGCTCCATCCGCAGGGCGAGCGTCTTGAGGCCGCGCTCCAGGAGATACGCATTGTGAGGCGAGTTCACGCCCCCCATGATGCCGCGGAGATGGCGGACCGGCTCGAGCTTCTCCCGCCCGCCGATGACAATCCCGGCCAGCAGGTCGTTGTGGCCCCCCAGATATTTCGTCGCCGAGTGCAGCACGAAGTCCACGCCCAGTTCCAGCGGCCGCAGGTTGTAGGGCGTGCAGAGCGTGGCGTCGATCAGCGAGAGCACGCCGTGGCGGCGGCCGATGTCGGCGAACCGCGCGATGTCGACCACGCTGAGGTGCGGATTGGTGGGGGACTCGCTGACGATGAACTTCGTGCGGGGCGTGATCGCCGCCTCCATCGCCGCGTAGTCGCAGGTGGGCACCTCGCGGAAGGCCACGCCGAAGCGGGTGAGGTGCTTGCGGCAGAATTCGCTGCTGCGGTGGTAGCACTCGTCGAAGAAGACGATCTCCTCGCCCGCGTTGAGGTGGGCCATCAGCAGGCCGACGAGCGCCGCCATGCCACTCGAGAAGAGCACGCCGGCCTCGCCCCCCTCGATCGCGGCGAGTTTGTCCTCGACCACCCGCTCGCCCGGGTTGCCGTAGCGGCCGTATTCCTCGCGGGGCTGCTTCTCCTCGATGAAGTCGATGATCGACTGCGTGTCGCGGAAGGTGTAGGTGCTTGACGCGAAGATCGGGTCGGTGATGGAGAATCCCGGCTTGAGCCGGGCCTCACCGGCGTGCACGGCCGTCGTCGAAGGGCCGCGGGTTTGGGAGGCTGCCGCACCGGAGGCGTCTGGGATGATCATGCCGATTCCTACGGGAAAAACTCGTGTTCGCGAGTCTAGTTGAGGGTTTTGCAACCGACAAGGAACATGCGGTGGTGACGGCCGCAAACGGCATCAGGCCCGGAGGGCCTCACCAGCCTCCGGCCGAATTGGTTTGGCGGTCTGCGGCATGTTGGAGGCGGGCGACCATCCCCCGGCTCGCGCCGGGGGCTTTTATGAACGGGTTGCGATCTCGCCGCGTGGGACTGCCTTCATAAAAGCCCGGAGCGCGAGCGACTATCCCCCGGCTCGCGCCGGGGGCTTCTATGAACGGGTTGCGATCTCGCCGCGTGGGACTGCCTTCATAAAAGCCCGGAGCGCGAGCGATGGGGTATGGCAGCCCCTCCCGTTACTCGACCAGTTC
>JBJTSM010000793.1:0-2525 GCA_046076685.1 Planctomycetia bacterium
ATCCTCGTGGCCGGCTACCCCGAGACGCACCAGGAGGCCCCGAGCCCCGAGGCCGATCTGGAGAATCTCGTGCGCAAGGTGGAGGCTGGGGGCGACGTCGTCGTGACGCAGCTCTTCTACGACAACGACGACTTCTTCCGCTTTCGCGACCGCTGCGACGCGATCGGCATCACGCAGCCGATCGTGCCGGGCGTGATGCCCGTCACGAACTATGCCCAGGTTCGCCGCATCGCGAGCCTTTGCAAGGCCAGGCTACCCGATGCCTTCACGCAGGCCTTCGAGGCGGCCGGCACCGACGAGGCGGCACAGTTCGAGGCCGGCGTCGAGTTCGCCTCGCGGCAGGTGCAGGGGCTGCTCGACGGCGGCGTACCCGGCATCCATTTCTACGTGCTCAACAAGTCGCCCGCGACCACCCGCGTGCTGCGGCAGGTGACCGTGCGGTAGCCGGCGGCAGGGCCCGAGCCGACCCCGGCGCTTGCGCTTCGGGCTTGGATGCGGAGCGGGAATCCCGGCGCTTGCGCTTCGGGCTTGGATGCCGGATACAAGCCCCCGGCGCAAGCCGGGGGATCGGCGTCCCGGGCGGCGTGGCGTCGAACCGGATCCCGGCGCTCGCGCTACGGGCATGGATGCGGAGCGGGGCTCGCTGCGGCGGGGCCACGCCCGCCGACTACTTCCCGTGGCCCGACTGCCGGGGCGGCGACTCGTCGTCCATCGTGCTGATGTAGCTCCGCAGCCGCTCCAGTTCGTCGCTGACGTGCCTGAGCTTGAGCATGTTCTCCACCCGCTTCACCAGCTCGATCTTGTTGACGGGCTTCGACAGGAAATCGTCCGTGCCGGCCTCGACGGCCCGCTCGATGTCGCCGAGTTCACCGAGCGCCGTCACCATCAGGATCATGATCGGGCTGGTGGCGGGATCCGACTTCAGCCGCTCGCAGACCTCGAAGCCCGACAGCTTCGGCATCATCACGTCGAGCAGGATCACGTGCGGGTGGAAGGAGGCCACCTTGTCGAGCGTGTCGCGGCCGTCGACCGCCGTGGCGATCTCGCAATCCAGCTCGGCGAGATAGACCTCGAGCAGTTCGCGGTTGGGCTCGTTGTCGTCGGCGATCAGCACGCGGCTGCGGGCGGTCGGGACGGGCGTCTGTGGGGAGCTGGCTTTGGATGAGGGCATCGGGCGGAGGCTCGTGGGGTGTGGCGGCGCGCGGTCAGGGCAGCTCGAAGAGCGACTGGCTCTTCACGATCGCGTGATCGTCGGGGAAGGTGTGGAAGGTCTGCACGAAGAGGCCCTTGGCACGGGTTTCGATGTTGATCCAGCTGAGGGCGCCCGTCGCCAGCCGCCCCGAGGCTCCGAAGTGGTGGATCAGCCCCTGCTTCCGACCGGCGGCGGCGAGCTCGCCCTGGAACGACCAGAACACCTCGGGCGCCACCCGCTCCAGTTGGAAGCAGGTCTGGTACGAACAGCCCCCGCGGCACTCCATGCGATCGCTGCGTTCGCCCACGATCCGATGGGAGAGCAGCCTGCGCTTCTGCGGCAACGGCTGGTTGGCATCGGCCGCGACCTCGGTGAGCGTCAGGCCGTCCTTCTGCCAGGTGACCAGATGCCCGGCGCTCGTGATCGCCACGACGGCCGCATACTCGCCGCGGTCGATCGTGCGGGAACAGTGGATCTCGAAGAGCTCGGGATGCAGCACCCGCCCGTAGAGCTGGAAGACCAGTTCGGTGACCTTGGGGCGAGCCGAGAGCACGAGACACCATTCCAAGAGAGCGGCCGAGAAGACCGGCCGCGACGGCCGGCCCCGACGGGCCTGATTCCAGTTCGCCCGATTATAGATCGTGGCCGCACGCGGCACCAAGCGGGATGCAGAGGCCGCCTGTCCGCGGCGACTACGCCAGTCCGACGAGCACGTCGTAGAAAAAATGCGTGCCGGCGGCGACGCCGAAGCCGCGCACGAGGAGCAGCATCGCGAAGAACAAACCGGCGACGGCGCGAAACGTGAAACTGTAGAGACCGAAGGAATCGCCGAGTGGGCCGACGTAGTGGGCGGCGCTGAACAGCAGGCTCGACAGCAGGATCGCCCAGAAGCCGGCCGCGAGCGACGAGCAGCCCAGCCGCTCGAACGTCCAGACCGCGATGGGCAGGATGAGAAGCCGAAAGAGCACCTCCTCGTAGAGCCCCGCCCCGCAGTAGCCGATGATCCGTGCGAGCGCCGCATGCCACACGGTGCCCCCGGGCCCCGGCACCTGCAGCCATTCCCACAGGAAAAGCCCGGGCCGAAACGGCCAGAGGCTCTGCTGCAGCCGAGCGACACCGACGAGCACCACGGCCCAGAGCACGCATTCGGCGACCATGCCGGGCATCACCCGCAGGCTCACCCGCCAGCGGTCGGGGGCCAGAAAATGCCAGGTCAGAAGCCCTGCCACCGTGAGCAGAGGCAGGAGGAAATACTGGCCGAATCCCAACGCATCGAGCAGATGGCGGAGCCAGACGTCGGCGCCGTTGCGGGGCGAACCGCGGCCCATCACGA
>JBJTSM010000794.1:0-5342 GCA_046076685.1 Planctomycetia bacterium
ACTGGTCGCGCGACGGCCGGACTGGCGTTGGTGATGTGCTCATGATGGAGTCCAGTGTGCCATGAAACCCTCCCCTTCGAAAGCGTCGGCCACAGATGCCGCCAAAGCGGCGGTCGTCCTCCTCTCCGGCGGGCTCGACTCGGCCACCGCCGCCGCCTGGGCCTCCGCGGAGGGCTACAGGTTGTCGGCCCTGTCGATCGACTACGGCCAGCGGCACCGCTGCGAACTCGACGCCGCGCGGGCGATCGCCCGCGCGCTCGGCATCGTCGACCACGTCGTCCTGCCGATCGACCTGGCCGCCTTCGGCGGCAGCGCCCTGGTCGATCCGGCCACCCCCGTGCCGAAGGACCGCTCGTCCGAGGCCATCGGCCACGGCATCCCGATCACCTACGTGCCGGCGCGGAACACGGTGTTTCTCAGCCTGGCTTTGGCGATGGCCGAGAGCCGCGGTGCCGGCAGCATCGTGCTGGGCGTCAACGCGATCGACTACAGCGGCTATCCCGATTGCCGCCCGGAGTATCTCGAGGCGTTCGGTGAGGTGGCGCGACTGGGCACCAAGGCGGGTGTCGAGGGCCGTGCCATCGAACTGGTGGCCCCACTGGCCATGCTCTCGAAGGCCGACATCATCCGCCTGGGGCTGTCGCTCGGCCTCGACTACGGGCTCACCACGAGCTGCTACGACCCCGACGCCAACGGCCGGCCCTGCGGCCGCTGCGACTCCTGCCTCCTGCGGGCGGCCGGCTTCGCCGCCGTCGGCGCAACCGACCCGCGGGCGGCGAGCTGACCCGCAGCTTTCCATCGCACGATTTTCTCCATGCGCATCGCCGAGACCTACGCATCCCTGCAGGGCGAAGGACTGCTTGCCGGCACGCCCAGCGTGTTCGTGCGAACGAGCGGCTGTAACCTCCGCTGCCACTGGTGCGACACGCCGTTCACCTCCTGGGAGCCGGTGGGCGACCAGCGGTCGGTGGCCGAGATCGTGGCGGCCGTGACGGCGCTCGGCCTGCGGCACGCCGTGATCACGGGCGGCGAGCCGCTACTCTTCCCGGACGTGGCCGAACTCTGCCGCACGCTCCGGTCCGCGGGGCAGCACGTCACGATCGAGACGGCCGGCACGGTGCTGCTCGACGCACCCGCCGACCTCGTGTCGATCAGCCCGAAGCTGGCGTCATCAGCGCCGCCGGCGGGCACGGCCGGCGGCTGGGCCGACCGCCACGAACAGACCCGCCGTCGCGACGACGTGATCCTCGCCCTGATGGCCCGCGACCCCTACCAGCTCAAGTTCGTCATCGACACGCCCGCGGACCTCGCGGAGGCGGTCGCCTGGATCGGCGACCTCGAGGCTCGGCGTCCCGAGGGCATCGACCGCAGCCGCGTGCTCTTCATGCCGCAGGGCAGGGGAGAAGAAGAACTCGCCCGGACGACCGCATGGCTCGAGCCGGAATGCCGCGCCCACGGCATCCAACTGGCCCACCGCTTCCACATCGAGTGGTTCGGCCACACACGCGGGACGTGATGCAAGCGAGGGGCATCGCACTTACTTCGCCGGCGCGTGGCCACGGGGGCCGAAGACGAGCACCGTCGCGGCCCCCACCGCGACGACGAGCAGCCCCGCCAGAAACCACGGGCTGATCGCGGTGACGGGCGTGTGGGCCAGGGCCAGGGTCGTGAGCGTGTTGATCACCGGAGCACAGCCGAACACGACGGGCATCACCGTGAACGGCTTGCCGCCGCAGGCGAAGGCAAGGATCGTGCCGAGCGCCCCCAACGCCCCCAGCGTACCCGCGGCCAGGCTCCAGAGCGTGCCCGCGAATTCCCAGTTGCCCTTGTCCCCCATCGGCACGAGGAGCGCGAGGGGCACGAGCACGGCGATGAGGAAGTAGGCCACGCCGATGCAGATGAGCGGCCGCAGCCGGCTCCCTCCCATCGCCGCCTGGCCGCGATGCAGCACGGGCCCGTAAGCCCCCCAGGAGAACATCGCCATCGCGATCGACAGGAGCACTTCGAGGAACCGTTCGGCCCGCTTCTCGACGCTCTTCTCGACGCCGGCCGCCACGTCGGCCCCGGCGACGGCCGCTGCGTGGGCCTGAGCATGCGGCTGCGGCTGCGGCTTGAAGACGAGCACGGTCACGGCTCCCGTGATCACGAGGATCAGCCCCGCGAGGAACGGCGCCTTGAGCTGATTGAATGACCGGTTCATCGCCGCCGTCAGCAGCGTGTTGACGACCGGAGCGCCGCCGAACACCAGCGGCATCACGTAGATCGGCTTGCCGCCGAAGCCCAGCGCCAGGATCACGCCGAGCGCCCCGAGCGCGCCGGCGGTGCCGGCCAGCAGGCTCCAGAGCACGCCTTTGCTTGCCCAGCGGCCGCGTTCCCCGCGGGCGAGGAGCGCGAGCGGCACGAGCACGGCGATCACGAAGTAGGCGAGCCCCACGCACATGAAGGGCCTGAGGTTCGAGTGCATCGCCTCGCGGCCGAAGTGGAGCACGGGCCCGTAGACGCCCCAGCAGAGGGCCGTGAGGCCGATGGCGGCGAGCATTCCCAGGAATTGCAGCATCGAACGTTCTCCAGGTGGTGGGGCTCAGGCCGTCGCGACGCCGGCACGCGTCACGAGCTCGATCATCCTACCCTCGACGTCGTCGACCGTGAGCAGCCGCATGCAATCGTGGTGTCCGAGCGGGCAGACGCGCCTGCCGCAGGGAGAGCAGGGGAGGTCGAGCCGCATCTCCACGAGATGACGCTGGTCGGAGCGGCTGAGCCGCGGATCCATCGGCCCGTGCAGCACCACCGTGGGCGTGCCGAACGCCGCCGCGATGTGCCGCGGGCCGCTGTCGGAGGTGACGAGCACGGCCGCCCGCCGCAGCACCGCCTTCGAGAGCCCGAACGGCAGCTGCGGCTCGTCGGCGAGGCTCTGCACCGCCGGGTGGGCCGCGGCCCGCACGATCGCCCGCGCCTCGTCGCGGTCACCGGGGCCGCAGTGCACGAGCACCCTCGCCCCGGGCAGCCGCTCGATCGCACGCCTCGCCAGTGCCGCGAACCGGTCGGCTCCCCAGGCCTTCGAGGGGCCGTAGGCGCCGTTGTCGTTGAACACGACCAGCGGAGCCGACGCACCACAGGACGAGGAGGGAAAAAGCCGCGCGAGCACGTCGTCGGCGTTGGCCTCGTCGGCCGCCTTGGTCGCCAGTTCCAGCGTGAGCGGCTGCCGCGGCACGCCGATCCGCTCGGCAAGATCCATGGCGTGCCCGGCCGGCGACGCAGGCTCGACCCGAAACCAGCTCGCGAGTCCGCCCTTCTTCGACGCCGCCCGCGGAGCCTCGAGCGGATCGGTGAGCAGGAGCCGCCGCCCGTGGCGGGCGAAACCGACCCGCCGCCTGGCGCCGCCGGACCAGGCCAGCGCCGCCGACGAGAGCGAGTTGGGCACGATGAGGGCCACGTCGGCCCGATCGGCCCGGAGCTGCCGGGCCACGGACCGAAACCGGCGGGATCGGTCGCGGCTGTGACGGTCGTAGAAGACCATCCGATCGAGCCACGGCGTGCCCTCGAGCAGTTCGGCGAACATCGGCTTGGCCACGCCGGTGATCCGGGCGGATCGTCCGAAATGATCGCGGACCGCGCGGAGCATCGGGGTGCTCATCACGAGGTCGCCGACCCACCGCGGCAGAATCACGACGATATGCATGGGGCAGACACTACCCCGCCGCCCGCCGAAAACTCAAACGCAAAATGGGCGGCGTGAGCGGGAATCATTCGGCCGCCGCGAGCAGACGCGCCGGATCGAGCCGGCTCACCCGGCCGGCGGCAGCGAGGCCCGCGGCGACGGCGGCCAGGAGCGTGACCGCCCAGGTCCATGCGATCCAGCCCGCCGGCACGCCGGCATGGCCGCCGGTGAAGGCGGGCACGACCGCCAGGCAGCCGGCGAGGGTGCCCACCGCCAGCCCCAGCACGACCATCAGCACCGTTTCCAGAACGACGACCAGCCGCAGCCGCGGCCCCGTGAAGCCGACCGCGGCCAAGAGCCCGAGGGCCCCGAGCCGCTCGAGCACGCTTTGGAACTGCACGGCGGCCACGCCGGCGGCGCCAAGCACGAGGCCGAGCGTGCCGAGCGCCTGGAAACCCGCCAGAAAGGTGTTCTGCACGGCCTGCAGGCTCCGCAGCCGGTCGGTCGTGCGCGTGACCGACACTCCGGCATCGGCCCATGCGGCGGCGATCGCCCGCGCCACACGGTCGACCGCGGCCGAGTCGGTCGCGGGCCCCGCATCGACGAGCGCCAGCGAGTAGCCGCTCCGCCGCGGAAACAGCCGCGCGAACCCCGGCTCCGACACGAGCAGGAAGCCCTGCAGGATGCCCGGTTCGAGCAGGGCCACGATCTCACACATCACAGGGCCGTCGTCGCCTGCAAATTCGAACCGCGCACCCACGCCGCCGAGTCTGAGCGCCCACTGGGCCGTCGCCTGATCGACGATGACCGGAACCGGCTCGGCAGCGCCCACGTCCCGGTCAAGAAGTGTCCAGGGATTCGTAGCCGGTGGAGCGAGGGCCGCATGGGCCACGAACCGAAATCCACCCCGGTCGATGAACGACTTCCCCAGGCCGAGCACGGTCGGCTGCGTCGGCGCGTAGAGATTCACGCAGCTGGCATCGTCTCCCGCCGACGACCTGATCCGCGTGATCGAACACTGCTCGAGCGCCGCCACTTCGGCGGCGGCAAGCCCCAGCGACTCCCGCGCGCCGGGATCGCCGGGGTCGATCCCGGTGGGGCTGCCGAACGTGGCCATGAAGGTCCAGCCCCCGGTGGGAGCATCACGGTCGGCGGGCCGCGCCGGAGCATGGAGCGCAAACGACGAGACCGCCACGATGAGGAATTCGGCGCAGGCGACGATCGCCGCCACGGAAAACGCCCGCGATCGGCCGTGGGCGAGCCCCCGCCAGGCGAGGTCGGCGAGCGAACGGAGCGGGCGACGTCCCCCCGCGGAGCCACGGCCAAGCAACAGCCGCACCCCCGCCAAGAGGCCGGCGAGCGCCGCGCACCCGGCGCCAAAGAAGAGGCCGACCGCCGCCTGCGGATCGGCGTGACCGGCCCACCACGAGAGCAAGACGGCGAGCCCCGGCCCCAGGGCGACGAGGCTCGCCGTGGCCGCGCCGGCCCGGCCTATGGCCGTCGTCGTTTCGCCGGTGCCCTTGAGAAGTTCGAGGGGCTCGAGCCGCGCGGCCCGCCAGGCGGCGACGGCCGCCGCCGCCAGCGACACAGCCGCGGCCGTCGCCGCCGCTGGCAGGAGCAACCGGAACGACTCGGCCGTGAAGACCGGCCCGCCCGCGCCAAACGCCGCGCCCGAGCCGGCCGC
>JBJTSM010000795.1:0-2058 GCA_046076685.1 Planctomycetia bacterium
GCCGGCAACCATGCGGAGGCGATCAAGCATTTCCAGGACGTGCTGCAGGATGCCCGCCGCAAGGGGGCCGTGTCGCTCGAACTGTGCGAGTGCTTCCAGAAGATCCGCCAATACCCCCTGGCGATGCGTAGCTACCAGACCGCGGTCGAGTCGCTCACCGACCGCGAAATGGACCTCCGCAAGCGGGCGCTCTACCGGGCGGGCGTGCTGGCAGCGGGGCTCGACGACCCCGACTCCGCCCGAAAATACCTCTCCACGCTGGCCGAACTCGACTTTGGCTACCGGGATGTGGCTCAACGTCTGGACAAGCTGACCCCGGCAAAGGATAAAGGTGCCGGAACGTGACCAGCGGTCACCCCCGGCGTTTCCGGCTCCAGCGGCCGCCGTCGTCCTCGATTTCCTTTTGTCACCGTACTTTCAAGGGTAGGAATCGGCATGCCACACTCGGCCAGCGCCAAGAAGCGACACAAGCAAAACCTCCGCAACCGCGAACGCAACCGCGCGGCCAAGTCGGAACTGAAGAGCCAGGTTCGCAAGGTGCTCTCGGCGATCGACGGCGGCGACGCCACCCAGGCCAAGGAAGCTCTGCGGGTGCTGGCCCGCACCGCCGACAAGGCCGCGGCCTCGCGGAAGATTCATCGCAACAAGGCGGCCCGGATCAAGTCGCGCCTGTCGGCGCGGGTGCTGGCGGCCTCGAAGGGCGGCGCCGCTGCCGCGACGGCCAAGAGTGACGGCAAGAGTGACGGCAAGAGCGACGGCAAGAGCGCCTCGGCCAAGAGCGGCGGCAAGGGAGCCGGGAAGAGCAAGAAGGCGGCCGCCAAGGCGTAAGCCTGGTCTCCTTCGCCTCACCACTCGATGCGGGTGGCGTCGAAGATCGGTCCTTCGATGCAGGTGCGGCGGTAGTCCCAGCCGCCTTCGGCATCACGGACGCGGGCCACGCAGGTGAAGCAGATCCCGATGCCGCAGGCCATCGGCGCCTCGAGCGAGACATCGCACGAGATGCCCCGCGCCGCCGTCCAGCGGGCCACGGCCGCCATCATCGGGTCGGGCCCGCAGCAGGCGACGTGCATGCGGCAGGCGAGCGGGACTGGCACCGGTGACGGCGCCTTGCCGCCCGTCGCTTGGTCTTTGCCCTGATGCTGGTCGGGTTGGCCGAAGAGCGAGTCGAGCAGGTCGACGACCGTGCCGCGGAGGCCCACCGAGCCGTCGAGCGTGGCCTGGTGCACCTCGATGCCGGCGGCCCGGTAGTCTTCGACGCCGCCGAAGAGCCCGGCATGCCTCGCGCCCCAGCAGCAGGTCACCCTGCCGGCCCGCGGCGGCGCCGTGCGGCCCGCCGGGCCGTAGGCCTTCTGCCCGAGCCGCTCCCGGCCGAGGCCCAACAACGCCGTCTGGCCGATGCCGCCGGCGACGAGCACGAGGTGATCGACGGCCGGAATCTGGAAGCCGTTGCCGAGCGGTCCCCAGATCACCATCTCGTGGCCGGCAGGCACCTCCCGCAGGGCCGTCGTGAACCGGCCGTGCACGGCATAGATAAAATCGGCGTAGCGGTGGGGCGGCCCGTCGCTGCGGCGCGCTGTCTCGTCGGAAAACGTGTCGTAGAAGGCCAGTGGGCGGGCCAGCAGCGGGTCGCTGCGGCCGGGAATGCGGAGCATGGCGAACTGGCCGGGCAACGCGGCCGAGGCGATCGCGGGGCAGTCGAGCCGCAGTCGCCAGGTGTTTTCGGCGATCCGGGTGTTGGCCACGATCCGCGCCGAGACGTAGCCGGCCGTGTCGGCGTAGCAGGGAGTCGACTGCGCGGTTGCGGGCGACGGGCAGCTGGCGGTGGTCATCGAATCCTTTCGTGGCTTCCTGACGGATGAAACTTTCGATCGGCCCTGTTTGATGCAAGCTTGATGCAAGCCCGAAGAGCCAGCGGGGACTGCGGTTTGGGCGTCGCCTATTCCCTCGCTCGCGCTTCGGGCTTGGATGGACCACATGGTGCGCGTGCCAAAGACCGCACAGAGAGTCTCACGAGAGGGGGGTCTTGCCCGCGTCTGAGCTGCCGCGGGGCTTCCGCCA
>JBJTSM010000796.1:0-2610 GCA_046076685.1 Planctomycetia bacterium
GGCTCGCTGCCGCGGCCTACGAGAGCATGGCCCGCCAGCCGGAAGTCTCCGGCAGCATCCAGACGGCGATGATCATCGCCGCCGCCCTCATCGAAGGCTTCACCTTCTACGCGCTGTTCATCTGCTCGCAGAAGTGATCCCCCTCCCGACACCGGGTGTTTCCACGGGCCGCCCTGGGGCCCGGAACCTCGGTCGGGAGTTCCGCCGTCGCGGGCGGGGAGTGGCAACGCTCCCCGCCCCGCGCGGGCCGTTCGGGAGTCGGTTGCCCGACCGGTACGCAAGGCACCTCACACGCACTGAGCACGGTTCAACGTTCGCGGAGAAAGACCTTGAAACTGACTCATTCTTTCCGATCCTGCCGGCTCGATTCGCCCGTGATGTCCACGCTGGCGGTCGTGCTGTGCAGCCTGCTCTCATGCTGTCTCCTCGTGGCTGGCCCGGCGCTGGCAGCCGACGGGCACCATGCGGGGCAGGGTGACCACGGCCACCTGCCGGAGATCGGCCACAACCCGCCGGCCGGCACGACGCAGAAGGACTTTGAAAGCCCGGCGTGGTTCCAGACCGATCTGGCCGTCTGGTCGTTCGTTGTCTTTCTCGGCCTGCTGGGACTGCTCACGAAGTTCGCTTGGAAGCCGATCATGGACGGGCTCGACAAACGCGAGCAGGGGATCACCGACACGATCGCCGCCACGCACGCCGCAAACGACGAGGCCAAGCGGATGCTGGCCTCTTACGAGCGACGGCTCGCGGAGGCCTCCGACGAGGTCCGTGGGTTGCTGGAGGAGGCCCGCCGCGACGCCGAAGGCACCCGGCAGGCGATCGTCGCCGAAGCCCGCAAGGCTGCCGACGACGAGAAGGCCCGGGCCCGCCATGAAATCGGGCTGGCCAAGGACGAGGCGCTCGCCCAGATCGCCGACAGGGCGGGCGACCTTGCCGTGGAGGTGGCCGGCAAGTTTCTCCGGGAGAAGCTCGGCCGCGACGAGCAGTCCAGGCTGGTGCGCGACTCGGTCGCGAGCCTCGGCACGAAACCCAGCGTGAACTGAGGCCCTCCCGATGACCACGGCAGCCCACGACTCCCACGATTCCAGGCACGCGACCGCCCACGCCGGCGAAGGCCCGACCGACATCGGCGTCGAGCGGCTGTCGAAGGTCTATGCGCAGGCGATCATCGAGGCGGCCGACCGCAAGCAGTGCCGCCGCGAGGTGATCGAGGAACTCGCCGCGATGGTCCGCGACGTGTTGCCGAAGGTGCCGCAGGCGCGGCTCGTCTTCGACTCGCCGAAGGTGACGCCCGAGGAGAAGTCGGCGGTGATCAATCGGATCTGCGCCGGCCGCGTCCTGCCCACCACGCTCCACGCGTTGCACGTCCTCGCCCGTCATGGCCGGCTCGGCATGCTGGCCCAGGTGGTCGCGGCCGCGGAGCGGCAGGCCGACGAGTTGGAGGGCCGCCGCCAGGCCACCGTCACCACCGCGCTGCCGCTCGATCCGTCCGAGCAGCGCGAGATCGTCGCCGCGGTCGAAAAGGCCGTGGGCGGCAGCATCACACCGTCATTCGTCGTCAACCCCGAACTGATCGGCGGCCTCATCGTGCGGGTCGCCGATACCGTCTATGACCATTCCGTGGCCACGAGCCTCGTTCGGCTCAGGGCCCGACTGAAGCAGAGGAGCATCCATGAAATTCAATACGGACGAGATCGCCTCGGTACTGCGTGAGGAGATCGACCGTTTCGAGTCAGGCATCGACGTGCGCGAGGTGGGTCGCGTGCTCGAGGTCGGCGACGGCATCGCGCGGGTCTGGGGCCTGTCCGGCGTGATGGCCGGCGAAATGGTCGAATTCCCGGGCGGCGTCACCGGCCTCGCCTTCAACCTCGAGGAAAACTCCGTCGGCGTCATCATCCTCGGCGACTACCTCAAGGTGACCGAGGGTGACGAGGTGCGGAGCACGGGCAAGCTGCTCAGCGTGCCGGTCGGCGAGGCGGTGATCGGCCGCGTGCTCGATCCGCTCGGCAATCCGCTCGACGGCAAGGGACCGGTGGTGACCGACCAGCGGCGGCCCGTGGAAACGCTCGCACCCGGCGTGGCAGAACGCCAGCCGGTCCGTGAACCGCTGCAGACGGGCATCAAGGCGATCGACGCCATGACCCCGATCGGCCGCGGCCAGCGCGAGCTGATCATCGGCGACCGCAAGACGGGCAAGACAGCCATCGGCATCGACGCGATCATCAACCAGAAGAACAGCTGCGTGAAGTGCTTCTACGTCGCCGTCGGCCAGAAGGACTCGTCGGTGGCCGTGGCCATCGACATCCTCCGGAAGTACGGCGCGATGGACTACACCACGGTGATCGTGGCCGGGGCCAGCACCGCGGCCCCGCTGCAATACATCGCCCCCTACTCGGGCACGGCGATGGCCGAATACTTCATGTACAACGGCGAGCACGCCCTGATCGTGTACGACGACCTTTCCAAGCAGACCACGGCCTATCGTCAGTTGTCGCTCCTGATGCGGCGGCCGCCGGGCCGCGAGGCCTACCCGGGCGACGTGTTCTACGCCCACAGCCGCCTGCTCGAGCGGTCGGCGAAGCTCTCCAAGGAGAAGGGGGGCGGATCCCT
>JBJTSM010000797.1:0-2844 GCA_046076685.1 Planctomycetia bacterium
CGCAACGAGATCGACCGCTTCATCCTCGAGAAACTCACGGCGGCAGGAATCACGCCCGCCGCCGAGGCGCCGCCCGCGGTGCTCCTGCGGCGGCTGCACTACGCCGTCACAGGCCTGCCGCCCGGCGAGCAGGTGCTCCGCGAGACCGCCGGTGGCGAAGCGATCCGCGACCCGGAAGCCTTCGCGCGTCTCGTCGACGAATGGCTCGCGAGCCGTGCCTACGGCGAACACCAGGCGCGGTTCTGGCTCGATCTCGTCCGCTATGCCGACACCGACGGCTACCGGGCGGACTGGCCGCGGCCGCATGCGGGGCTCTATCGCGACTGGTGCGTGCGGTCGTTCAACGCCGACAAGCCCTACGACCGGTTCGTGATGGAACAGCTGGCGGGCGACGAAATCGACCCCGGCAATCGCGACGCGATCGTGGCCACGATGTTCCTGCGGCACTGGATCTACGAATTCAACCAGCGCGACGTGGAGGGACAGTGGCAGAAGATCCTCGACGACGTCACCGAGACGACGGCCGACGTCTTCCTGGCGCAGAGCCTCAAGTGCGCCCGCTGCCACGACCACAAGTTCGATCCGCTCCTGCAGAAAGACTACTACCGCCTCCAGGCCTTCTTCGCCCCCTTGCAGCCGACTGATGAACAGCCGGTGGCCGACGTCGCGATGCGTGCGGCCCACGGCGAGCAGCTCAGGGCCTGGGAGGAGGCCACACTCACGATCCGCCGCCGGCTGTACGAGATCGAGCGGCCCGTGCTCCTGGAGCATGCCACGGGCGAGAAGCCGAAGATGTTCCCGCCCGAAATCAAGTCGCTATTTATGAAATGGCCGGACGACCTCACGCCGCGGGAGCGGCAGATCGTGGCGCTCGCCAGCCGGCAGTTCAAGCTCGTTCCTGAAAAGATCGAGGAGTGGCTCGACGAGAAGGCCGCCGCGGAGCGGAAGGAGTCGCTCGGACAGCTGGCGGCCTACGATGGGCTCAAACCAAAACCGCTGCCGACGCAGGCGTTCGCCGTCGGCGACGTCGGCCCGCAGGCCCCGGTCACGCACATGCCCGACGACCGCAAGAAGGCGGCGATCGAGCCCGGCTTTCTCACGCTGCTCGATCCCGCGCCGGCCGTGATCGAGCCGCCGGCGGCGGCGATCGCGACGACCGGCCGCCGCACGGCGCTCGCCCACTGGATCGCGAATCCCGCCAACCCGCTCACCGCGCGGGTGATCGTGAACCGCGTCTGGAAGCAGCACTTCGGCCGGGGGCTTTCGGCCTCCCCGAGCGACTTGGGCCACCTGGGCCAGCCGCCATCGCATCCGGAACTGCTCGACTGGCTGGCATCGTGGTTCATCCGCGAGGGATGGAGCCTCAAGAAACTCCACCGGCTGATCCTCACCTCCGCCACGTTCCGACAGGCGTCGGATCGGCCGCTCGACGAGCGGCTGGCGGCCGCCGATCCCGAAAACAGGCTGCTCTGGCGGATGCCGTCGCGGCGGCTCTCGGGCGAAGAGATCACCGACACCATCCTCGTGGCCGCTGGGTCGGTCGGCCCCGGCGCGACCGACAAGCGCGCCCTCTACCTCCCGGTCCGCCGCAACGCACCCGATCCGGTCCTCGCTGCCTTTGACCTGCCGGATCGGATCCAGTCGGCCGGCGAGCGGCACAACACCACGACGCCGATGCAGGCGCTCCTGCTGGCCAACGGCCCCTGGGCCCACGCGCAGGCCCGGGCGATCACGCGGCAATCCGCGACGGAGACCGACGCCGACCTCGTCGGTATGCTCCACCGCCGCCTCTTCGGCCGCGAGGCATCGGCCGCCGAGATCGCGGAAGGACAGGGCTTCATCGCCGCCTACGAGTCGTTGACTCCGCGAAAGGCCGAGCCCTCCGCCGCCGAGAAGATCGCGCCGCTCGCCACGGCCGCCGCGCCGGCGGGCCGGGGCGTGAGCCTCGCACCGGAGAGCGGCCTGGCGATCCACCTGCCGGCTACCGACTCCCTGCCCGAGGCCGACTTCACGATTCAGGCCGTGGTCATCCTGCGGTCGCTTTACGCCGACGCCAAGGTCCGCACGATCGCCGCGACCTGGTCGGGCGAGCCCACGCAGCCCGGCTGGTCGCTCGGCGTCACTTCGACGAAGAGCCGCTACCAGCCGCGCAACCTGATCCTCCAGCTCGTCGGCAAGACGGTCGACGCCGACAACATCCACTACGAGGTGGTGCCCTCGAACCTGCGACTTGAACTCGACCGTCCTTATCTCGTGGCGGCAAGCGTCGATCTCGACGACCTCTCGAACCAGGGGATCACGTTTTTCCTGCGCGACCTGAGCCGGCCCGACGCGCCGCTCGAGTCGGCGAGCGTGCCGCACGAAGTGAACCGGTTCATCACGGACGGCGCCCCAGTGCGGCTCGGCGCGCGGCCCGACAAGCAGTCCTGGCACGGCCTCGTGGGCCGGCTGCGGCTCGACGCCGCCCGCCTCTCGCGTGACGAGATCGAGAGCGGTTCGTCCCGCGAGGCGGTGTTCGACTGGCGGTTCGACGATCCCGCCGCCATCGGCCACGACGCCTCCGGCAACGGCCGCCATGCGGAGGTTTCGTACCACGACCCCGACTGGCTTTCCCCGCACGATCAGGCCCGCGCCACCCTCGTCCACGCCCTGCTCAACTCGAGCGAGATGCTCTACCTCGACTGAGGCCCCGATCATGAACCACACGATCCTCTCCCGTCGTGATCTGCTCACCACCGCCGGCGCGGGCTTCGGCGCCGTGGCCCTGGCCGGCCTGCTCGGCGGTGCGGCCCGTGCCGTGGGCCCGGTCGCGGCCGCCGGCCGCTCGCCGCTCGCCCCCAGGCC
>JBJTSM010000798.1:0-9365 GCA_046076685.1 Planctomycetia bacterium
CTGGCGATCGCGCCCGCCCGCGCGGCGCTCGATTCCTGCTGCATGACGAGGCCGCTCTTGGCGCGGGCCCGGACGCGCTCCACCTCTGCGTCCTGGATGCTGCCGGGCAGCCGACGGATTTCGGCGAGCATCACGTCGAGCGTCTCCTGGGCCCGGGCCGCGGTCGTGCCCGAATAGCACAGCGCCATGGCGAAGTCGCGGTGGGTCTGGTAACCGGCGGAGACGCTGTAGCAGAGCCCGCGACGCTCCCGCACCTCGGAAAACAGCCGCGAGCTCGAGCCGCCCCCGAGCACCGCGAGGGCCGCCGTCGCTTCGTAGGAGTCGTCGGCGTGGTAGGGGGGCGCCGACCAGGCGACGGCGATGTGTGTCTGCTGCGAGTCGTGGGGCACGTGCCGGATCCGCGGTCCCCGGGGGCCGGTTGCGACGGCGGCCGTGGATCCCGTCTTCCAGTCGCCGAAGAGCGCGGCGATCCGGCTGACGAAGTCGTCCCAATCGATGCGGCCGGCGATGGCGATGATCGAGCCGCGAGGCCGCACGTGGTCGGAAACGAAGCCGCGGACGTCCTCCACGGCGAGTCGTTCGACGTCGGCCGACAATCCCTCCGAAGGCATGCCCCAGGGGGACGGATAGTGGATCTCGCGGAGCGCCAGGATGGCCCGATGGGCCGGGTCGTCTTCGGTGCCCGCCAGATTCTGCAGCACCATCTGCCGGGCGTTCTCCAGCTCCTCGTCTACCAGGAGCGGCCGGCGGATGATGTCGGCATAGATCGGCAGGGCATCGGGCAGCTGCCGGGCCACCATGGCCCCGGAAAAACTGGCGTGGCTCATCGACACCGCCTGGGCCCACTGCACCCCGGCGCCCTCGAGGTCTTCGACGATCTGGCGGCTGCTGCGGCTGCCGGCGCCGCGGAGCATCATTTCGCCCGACAGCGTGGCCAGGCCGCAGCGTCCTTTTCCATCGTGGATGGCCCCGGCCGGCGTGTGAAACGCCACGGCCACCGATTCGAGCCCCGGGAGTTGCTCGCCGAGCAGGACGATGCCGTTGTCGAGCGTCGTCGAAAAAAGGGTCTGCTTCACGGGCACCGGGTCGGCAGCGGGGTCAGGACAGGGCGGCGTCGGCCATGGTCGCATGGACTCGCGCCACCGCGGCCGCGGCGACATGGGCCCCGTCATGGACCCCGCCATCATGGGGCAAATCAGGACAATCGTCCACCGTACCGCCGTCGACCACCTTGTAAACCGTCCGCATCCGCCGGAAGCCCAGCCGCTGATAGAGCCGGACGGCGCGGGAGTTGTCGGCCGTCACCTCGAGCGACGCCGCCCGCAGGCCATGGTGCCGAAACCCATCGAGCGCCTGCTCGATCAGGCACGAGCCCAGGCCGAGGCCGCGATGCCCCGGCACCACGCCGATGTTTTGAATGAGGCCGCTCCTGCCGGGGGCGGCGACCCCCTGGATCGTGCCGCACCACTGGAGGTCTTCCGCCGACCGGCCGCGGGCGATGAGCCAGGTTGCATGCGGCAGAAAGCCCGGCTTCTTGCGGATTTCTCGCATCAGCCGGCGGCAGCCCTCGAAACTGGCGAGGCAGGGGAAGACCTCGGCGTCGAGTTCGTCGCGAAACGCCCGGAATTTCACCCGGGCATGGACGTCGACCAGGGCCTCGTTCCAGGGCACGAAACGGTAGCCCGGGGGCAGCGGGGCGGGCCGCCGCGGCGCCCGCAGGTCCGCATCCATTCGAAACCGCTTGAAGTAGGTCGATTGCAAGGCTTCGCTCCCGGAGCACGGCGGCTGCTTCGAAGGTAAGAATAGGCGACGTTTTGGTCAACGCGCCGGTCTGTCGCCGGATTGCCCGGACCGGCTGGGTCGGTTATATTTTTGGGAGATCAAAAAATGTTTTTTGACAATCCAAAAACATGCGCGCGACTTCTCGCGGTGATGGTCGCCCTGCTTCCCGCCGCAGCGGGACTCGCGGCTGAGCAACCGGCGACCGCCGTCGTGGCCACCACGACCATCGTGGCCGACCTCGTGCGGCAGGTCGGCGGCGACCGTGTCGCCGTCGATTGCCTGATGGCGGCGGGCATCGACCCGCATTCCTACCGGGCGACGCCCCGTGATGCCGATCGGCTCGCCCGGGCGAGGCTGGTCTTCGCCTCGGGCCTGCACCTGGAGGGAAAGCTGTCCGAACTGCTGTCCCGCCTCGGCCGGCGGGTGGCCGTCACGGCCGTCGCCGACTCGCTGCCCCGCGAGCAGTTGCTGCCGGTGGCCGAGGGGCTGCACGATCCGCACGTCTGGTTCGACGCGCGGCTCTGGAGTCGGTGCGTGCCCGCGGTGGCGGCGGCGCTCGTGAAGCTCGACCCCGACGGCCGCGCGGACTTCCAGGCCAGGGGCGACGACCTCGTCCGCCGGCTCGAAGCCCTCGACGACCGCGTGCGCGAACGGCTGGCGTCGATTCCAAAGGGGCAGCGGGTGCTCGTCACCGCCCACGACGCCTTTCGTTACTTCGGCCGGGCCTATGACGTCGAGGTGGTGGGCGTGCAGGGCACGAGCACCGAAAGCGAAGCCGGCCTGGCCGACATCAACCGTCTCGTCGAACTGCTCGTCACGCGGAAGATTCCGGCCGTGTTCGTGGAGACGAGCGTTTCCGACCGCAACGTCACGGCGCTGCGGGAGGGCGCGGGCTCCCGCGGCCATGGCGTGGCCCTCGGGGGGCGGTTGTATTCAGATTCGTTGGGGGGCGTCGGCAGCGGCGCCGAAACGCTCGAAGCGATGCTCTTGGCGAACGTGGAGACGATCCATGCGGGCTTGAGCGGACAGTCCGGGCCGAGTGGACAGCCCGGGCCGGGCGCGGGCGGAGCGGATTGATCGAAGCATGACCACGCGGCCACCGTTGCTCGAGTTCCACGACGTCACGGTCGCCTACGGCCGCCGGCCGGTGCTCTGGAACGTCGACCTAGAGATCACCGATCCGTGCCTCTTCGGCATCATCGGCCCCAATGGCGCGGGAAAGAGCACGCTCTTGAAGGCGGCCCTCGGGCTCGTGCCGCTGGCGGGAGGCGCGATCACCTTTTTCGGCAGGCCATTCGCCGAGGTCAGTGGTCGGGTGGGCTACGTGCCGCAACGGGAGACGGTCGATTGGGACTTTCCCGTCAGCGTGAGCGATGTCGTGCTGATGGGCACCTACGCCGGGCTGGGATGGTTTCGGCGGCCGGGCTCGCGGGAGCGCGAACTCGCCCGTGAGTGCCTGGACAGGGTGGGGCTCGCCGACGTGGCGGGGCGGCAGATCGGCAGACTCTCCGGCGGCCAGCAGCAGCGGGTGTTTCTCGCGCGGGCGCTGGCCCAGCAGGCGGAGATCTACCTGCTCGACGAACCGATGGCCGGGGTCGACGCCCGCTCCCAGGAGCTGATCTTCGGCGTGCTCTCGGAGCTGCGGGATGCCGGCCGGCTCGTCGTGGTCGTGCACCATGACCTGCGGACCGCCGCCTCCTGGTTCGATCGCGTGGCCCTCGTCGCGATGCGGCTGGTGGCCGCCGGCCCGCCAGCCGACGTGCTCATCCCCGACAACCTCGAGCGCACCTACTCGGGCCGGCTCGAACTGCTCGACGAACTCGGCCGCGCCGTCGAGACGCGGGGGAGAACGGCATGACGGGCCCGGTGTGCGTCGGCATCGAGCCGCTGCTGGCGATCACGCACAACACGCTGGTGGTGGCCTGGGGGGTGGCGGCCGTCGGCTTCGCGGCGGGCGTGATCGGCTGCTTCGGGGTGCTGCGCAAGCGGGCGCTGGCCGGCGACGCGGCGGCGCATGCCACGCTGGTCGGCGTGGCACTGGCATTTCTCGCCACCGGCCGCCGCGACCTGCCGACGCTGCTCGCGGGCGGATTCGCCTCGGGGCTCGTCGCCCTGGGGATGCTCGTGCTGCTGCGCCGGTTCACCCGCACCCGCGACGACGCCGCCACCGCGATCGTGCTGAGCGTGTCGTTCGGGCTCGGCATCAGCCTCGTGTCCGGCATCACCGCCCGCGGCATCCCCGGCGGGGCGGGGCTCGAGCAGTTTCTGCTGGGCCACACCGCCGCGCTGACGGCCGGCGACAGCCTGCTTCTGGGCACGCTGTCGGTGGCCGCGGTGCTGACGGTGCTCCTCTTCCTCAAGGAGGCGACGCTCGTCGCCTTCGATCCGGCGTTTGCCGCGGCCACCGGCTGGCCCGTGACGCTCATCGATTACCTGCTCGTGGCGCTCGTCGCGGTGATGGTGGTCGTGGGGCTGCCGGCCGCGGGGGCCGTGCTGGTCACGGCGCTGGTGGTCATCCCCCCGGTGGCCGCCCGGCAGTGGACCGATCGCGTGCCGACGATGCTGCTGCTCTCCGGCATCTTCGGCGTGGTGTCGGCGGTCGCGGGCGTGGCCGCGAGCGCGGTCGTGCCGCGGCTCGCGACGGGGCCGCTGGTCGTGCTGGCGGCGGCTTTCATCTTCGCCTGTTCGTTGGTGGCGGCGCCGGGCCGCGGCCTGTGGGCGCGGTGGCGCGGGAAGCACTCGTGAGCCTTTCCATCTTCACCGACGGCGGCGGCATGCATGCCTGGGCGATCGCCACGGCGGCGATGGTGGCGGCCGGCTGCGGCCTCGTGGGAACGCTGCTCGTCGTCCGTCGGATGCGCCTGGTCGGCGACGCCATCAGCCACGCCGTGCTGCCGGGCATCGTGCTGGCCGTGCTCGCGGGCGGCCGGCCCGGGGGCGTGCTCGTGCTCGCGGGCGCGGTGGCGGCGGCGCTCCTCACGGTGTGGCTGACACAGATGCTGCGGACGGCGGGCGGGCTGGCCGAGGATGCCGGTGCCGGCGTCGCCTTCACCACGCTCTTCGCGCTGGGCGTGCTCCTGATCACGGCCGTCGCCTCACGGGTCGATCTCGATCCCGCCTGCGTGCTCCATGGCGTTCTCGAACTCGTGCCGTTCGACACCGTCGCCATCGCCGGTGTGGAGGTGCCGCGGGCATTCCTCACCGCGGCGGCGGTGTTTGCCGGCCTCGTCGCGGCCGCGGTCGCCACCTGGAAGTTGCAGGTCTTCACCGCGTTCGACGCCGAGGCCGCCCGGGCGGCCGGCCTGCCGGTGGCCGCCGTGACCACCGGCCTGCTCGCCGCCACGGCGCTCGCCACGGTCGCGGGCTTCGAGGCCGTGGGCGCGATCCTCGTCGTGGCCATGCTCGTCGTGCCCGCCGCCACCGCCGAACTGTTCTCACGGCGGCTGCATCGGATCGCGGTGCTCGCGGTCCTCTTGGGCGTGGCGGCGTCGGTGATCGGCTATCTGGCCGCCTGGCGGTGGAACACAAGTGCCGCCGGCATGATCGCCGTCGTGCTGGGCGTGCAGTATCTGCTGGCGGTCGTGTTCACGCCCGACGACGGTCTCGTCGCCCGGCTCTGGAGCCGTGGCTGGTTCGCCTGGAGAGTCACCTGCGAAGACAGACTGGCCGCCTGCTGGCGGGCCGAGGAGGCGACCGTGGACGGGGTGGTGGACGGGGCCGTCGCGCCGACGGCCGCGCCGTCTTCGCTCGGCGACCGGCTCGCCGACGCCTGGCTGGCCGTGACGGGCCGGCTCACGCACGGACCCCGCGGCTGGCGGCTCACCGCCCGCGGCCGCGAGCAAGCCGACACGGTGGTGCGCTCGCATCGGCTTTGGGAGGCCTGGCTGGGCCGCCATGCCGAACTGCCGCTCGATCATCTCCATCCGCCGGCGGAATGGATCGAGCATCACCTCGGCGCCGAGGTGAGGCGGCGGATCGAGGCCGAAGTCGGCCTGCGGGCCAGCGACCCCCACGGCCGCTCGATCCCCCCGGAGCCTTGATGTTCGCTGGTCGGGGCTGCCCATGCCCTGAGATCCGGACGTTCGCGGAGGGCCTCCTGCCCTCCGCTCACTCGGATGCAGACTTCGCTTCGCAATCCTTGCTGCGCTTGTCTGCATACGCCGGCTCTCAGGGCATGGGCAGCCCCTCACGAATGCCGGTGCAGCAGGATCGTTTTGTGCTGGATCGGCGAAGAGGATTCACCTCACGCCTTCGCGCCGCCGCGCAGGGTGGCGAGGTTGCCGCGGTCTTGGTCGGGGCAGGGCTTGCCGTCGGCGCCTTCCTTCGGGGTTTCCAGGATCAGCGGGACCGTCGCGAGCTTGGGATGGTTCATGATCAGCCGGAAGGCTTCGGGGCCGATCTTGCCCTGGCCGATCGCCTCGTGCCGGTCGACCCGCGATCCGCGGTCGCGTTTCGAATCGTTGGCGTGGATCACCTTCAGTCGTCCCAGACCGATCGTGGCGTCGAACGCCTCGAGTGTGCGGTCGAGTTCGGCCTTCGGGGCGAGTCCGTAGCCGGCGGCGAAGACGTGGCAGGTGTCGAGGCAGACCGCCGCCCGGTCGGCATGGCCGGCGGCGTCGATGATCTCGAGCATGGCCGCGATCTCCTCGAAGGAGTCGCCGAGGCACGAGCCCTGGCCGGCGGTCGTCTCGATGAGGATGCCGGTCGTATGCCGGCTCGTGCGCGAGAGGGACGTGGCGATTCCTTCGGCGGCACGCCGCACCGCCGTGTTTCGCGGCTGCTCGCCGGCGGCGCCAGGATGCGCGACCACCCACGGGATGCCGAGGGCCGCGGCCCGTTCGATTTCCGTGACGAGCCCGGCGATCGATTTCTTGCGCAGCTCGCCATCCGCGGTGGCCGGGTTGATCAGGTAGGAATCATGGGCAACGACGAGCGCGAGCCCCGCCGCCGCGACCGCCTGCCTGAATGCCTCCGCCTCGGCGTGGTCAAGCGGTGCGACGTCCCAGCGGTTGATGTTGCGGGTGAAGATCTGCAGGCAGTGGCAGCCGGTCTCCACGGCCCGGTCCACGGCCCGCGAGAAGCCGCCGGCGATCGACTGGTGCGCGCCGACGATCCGCCGGGCCTTGCCGACGGCGGTGGCCCTGCCGACGGCGGTGGGGGTGGCAACGGTCTCGGATTTTCGAGGCATGGGCGCTCGGGAGGCATGGGGGATGGTGGGGCGTTTGGGGCACGGCCGCGGGGAGTCTACTTTTTTCCCGCGCTGTCGCGGCAGTCTGTCGCCCCAGAAATCCCGTGCGCGTCGCAGCCGCGGCCATCTGGTTTTGACGGCGCGACCGGCGGTCGTACACTTCGGGCATGTGCGGGTAGGCACTTTTTCGAGGGCAGGCCGTGGACAACACCATTTCGATTCTCATGGCGGGCGTGCTGGCGGCCGTGGCCGGCGCCGCTGCCGCCGTCGCGGTGCGTCCGCTGCGGGCCGCCCGTCGGGCCGAGCAGCTGGCCCGCATCCAGCGGGATTTCCACCGGCAGCGGGAGCAGTTGGAGGCCAAGTTCATCGACCGCGCCGCCGCCAGCGGCAAGCCGCGCGGCCTCCTGTGGTCGAACGTCTCCTTCGACGACGACGTCATCTACGTCCGTGATCGCCGCAACCGCAGCCTCAAGGCCCTGGTGGCGACCGAGGTGAGCTTCGAGGCGGTGGAGGGGGGCGGGATGGAGGATGTCGAGGCGGTGTCGAACGTGCGGGCCGCCACGGCGGAGTTTCTCTACGACGGCACCCGCTGGTGCACGGAGGGGCGCGTCTATTTCAACCTCGCGCCCTCGGCGGCCGTGAAGTATCTCAGCGCCGACCTCGAATTGGTCGCCGAAGAACACGCCGTGTCGCGTTCCTGAAGAGCATCACCGCAGAAGCGCGATCCGATCCCGTCGCTTGCGCTCGGGGCTTTTATGGGAGCTGTCGCGGTTCCCCATAAAAGCCCCCGGCGCGAGCCGATCGCTCCTGGCTTGCTGCTCTGGGCAGGTTGGGGTGAGTGTGCGGGTCGCGGCGCTGAAGCCGGTCGTGAGGGCCGCGGCCGCCGATAGAAGAGACGGCAGGGGGGGTGTGCCGTGGAGAGGCTGTTCGGTCGTGAATGCGTCGGCCTGGTGATCGCGGCGGCCGTCTCCCTCGCGTGCGTGCCAGGGATGCGAGACCGTTGCGCCGCGGCCGCCGAGGTGCCGGCAACGATCGCACTCGCGCCGGCGGTGCCGCCGGAGCGGATCGCGGAGGGGCATCTCCGCCGGGCCCGCGAACTTGCCGCCAGTTCCTGTGAGCTGGCGAAAAAGTGTGACTGGCATGCGGTGGATGGCTACTACACGGCCTGTGAGGAGGCCTGGAACGCCGTCTGGACCTGCCCGGGTTCGCAGGAGATTCTCTGCGCGGCGTCGGAGGCCTACGCCACGGCCCTCGAGGGCCTGCTCGAATCCGCCCGGTGCCACGGCCGGCTCACGGGGGAGGGACTCGTGATCGGCCCCGCGTGGAATTCCGTGCGGATCCCGATCCAGACGCGGTCGCTGTGCGTGGATGCCGCCGCCATCGAATCGATCGAGGCCACCTGCCGGCCCGCCGACAGGCGGATCTCGCGGCGGCACGCCCGCGGCGGCTTCGGCCTGCCCGTGTCGGTGCGGCTGGGCAAGGGCCCGGTGGGCAGCGTGTCAAGGGACTTCGCCCCGCGGCGGCAAGCGATCGCGGCCACCGCCGTGCTGCGGTTCCAGATGCCGGGGGGCGAAACGCCCGTGCAGAAGTTCTCGGGGCCGCTGTCCCGGGATCACGCGGCGGCGATCCTCGACCTCGCCAATCCCGTGGAGATCGCCGCCGTGCACATCGGCCCCGCCCAGCCGCTGCTCGCCGCCGATCTCACGGCTCCCCTGCTCGACATGCTCGAGAGCCTGCCGCGGACCGATGCCGTTCAAGGCTTCCTGCAGCCCTTCGGCTCGGGCGACACGCAGCCGAAGCTCGAGTTTCTCGAGCCGCATCAGCCCGGCCGGATACCGGTCGTGTTCATCCACGGCTTGGCCAGCGACGAGGGCACGTGGTTCGACCTGATCAACGAGCTGCGTGCCTGGCCCACGTTTCACCGCCGCTTCGAGCCCTGGGTCTTCAATTATCCGACCGGCGCATCGTTCCTCCAGACCGCGGCCGTCCTACGGCGTCAGCTCGCCGACGCGGTCCAGCGGCTCGATCCGCAGGGGAAGGATCCGGCGCTCCAGTCGCTCGTGCTGGTCGGTCACAGCATGGGGGGTCTGCACGCGAAGCTGCAGGTCGTCGACTCCGGCCAGGCGATCTGGAACTCGATCGCCTGCCGACCCTTCGACGAGATCGTGATGCGGCCCGACGTCCGCGGCGCGATGGCGCCGGCCTACTTCTTCCGGCCGCTGCCGTTCATCAAGCGGGTCGTGTACGTCGCCACGCCGCACCAGGGCTCGGTGCTGGCCTCCCTCGGCGTGGGCCGGGTGGCTTCGCTCACCGTCCGGCAGTCGCCGCAGCTGGTGGCGGTGCACGCCGCGGTCATGAATGCCAACCCGGGCGCCTTTCGGCCCGACTACGAGCG
>JBJTSM010000799.1:0-4052 GCA_046076685.1 Planctomycetia bacterium
CCTCGACCCGCCTCCACGGGCCATTCGCCTTCCATGGGCCCACCTGTCCATGGAGCGACCGGCTGCGTTCCTCGTTGAAAAACCGCACGGAGAGCGTCGGGAAATCCTCGGGGCCGGGGCCCGCGTTGATCCCTTCCCCCCGCACTGACAGGGAGAACGTCACCCGACCGACCGCCCGGCCGTCCACCGGGAAGCCCTGGAAGAGCTGGGCTGGGCGACCAGGTTGGGCGTTTTCCAGCCGGAGATAGCGGGTGCCCTCGGGGGCATCCTGGCCTTCCACGAGCGCGATCTGCCGGCCGTAATACCAGGCCGCGGGGACCTCGGAATCGGGGAGAACCTCCTCGAACCCGCCGTTGCTCAGTTCCGGCCGCGTCCCGTCGGGCAGCACCCTCCTGCCCTCCTCGGCGACGCCCGTCATCGGCACGAACAGGCTCGGCACGAGCGCCTCCCGTTCCATCACGCCCTTGCGTTTCGTCAACAGCACGAGCGTCTGCTCGTAGCGCTCGCCCACCGGGATGATCATGCGGCCGCCTTCGGCGAGCTGGTCGACGAGCGGCTGCGGAATATTTTCCGGGGAACACGTGACGATGATCTTGTCGAAGGGGGCGTGCTCCGGCCAACCCTGGAAGCCGTCGCCGATCTTCGTCACGACGTTGCGATAGCCCAGCCTCGCGAGCGTGCGGGCGGCCTTCTCGCCCAGCATGCGGCTGATCTCGATCGAATAGACCATGCCCACCAGCGGCGAGAGCACGGCCGCCTGATAGCCGCTGCCGGTTCCGATCTCGAGCACGCGGTCGGTCGGCTTCGGTTCGAGTTTCTCCGTCATGTAGGCCACGACGAAGGGGCCGGAGATGGTCTGCGACGCACCGATCGGCAGCGCCATGTCGAAGTAGGCGTAGGGCCGCTGGGGTGCCCCCACGAACTCGTGCCGGGGCACGAGCCGCATGCTTTCCAGCACCCGCGGATCGGTCACCCCGCCGCCGGCGATGTCGTCGCGAACCATGCGTTCGCGGGCCTCCGTGAACCGGTCGGCCGGCGGGGGCGTGGCACCCGCCGGCGCCGCGACGAGCGCCACCAGCCACGCGGCCACGAGCCACGCACCGCCGCGCACACACGAAATCGTCGCCGAGGCCATGAACACGACTCACCTCGCCGGCACGATGTCCAGCAGTTCGATCTCGAAGATCAGCAGTTCGTTGGGCTCGATGACGGGCGGCGAACCCTCCTCGCCGTATGCCAGCCGCGGCGGCAGGTAGATCCGCCACTTCGCGCCGGTCTTCATGAGCGGCAGCGCCTCCTGCCAGCCGGGCACGACGCCGCGGAGCGGGAAGACGGCGGGCTCTCCCTTGGGATCGGTGGCGTCGAATGCGCGGCCGTCGACGTGCGTGCCGGAATAGTGCGCGGCGACGGAGTCGTCGAGCGTGGGGCTCGCCCCCGTGCCCGCGCGGATCACCTCGTACTGCAGGCCGCTTGGACGGGTGACGATGCCCTGCTTCCGGCCGTTGGCGGCGGCAAACGCGGTCGCCTGGGCGAGGTTCACCTTCGCAGCCTCACGCATCCGCCGGCTGAATTCCTGCTCCCGCTCCTGCATGCGGGCGTCGAACGCCTCGAGCGCCTGGCGGATCTGGCGGTCGCTCAGCCGTGGCGGCGTCTCGAGGACCGCGTCCGAAAGCCCGCGGGCGAGCGCCGCGGCGTCGATGGCCGGCTCCTGCCCCTTGAAGTCGGCGGCGATGCGGCTGCCGATCCGCAGGCCCAGCGCGTAGCCGAGCGTTGCGGCGGGGGAGTCGAGTTCCCTGGCGGCCGCCCGTTCGGCGTCGTCCCGTGTCGGCGGTTGCGCCGCGGGGAGTTCAGCCGCAGGCTGCTCCGCGGCCAGAGGCAGCGTTAATCCCGCCGCCACGAGGCCTGCGGCCCACCACGCCCAGATCGTTTTGAACCACCACTGCATGGTGCACTCCTTTGCTGCCGCCCGCCGGGATCGTCACGCTTCGGTCGCCGGCTGTCGACCCGGACGGCCGAGCGCCCCCTTCGTGAGTTCGAGGAACGCGGTCTCGAGGTTGACCTCCTGCTCGCGCATCGAGACCAGTCGATGCCCGTCGGCGACGAGTTTTGCCGCCAGCGGCGAGGGATCGTCCACGCCGTCGGCGAGCGTCACGAGGATCTCGCCGTCGCGCACCGCCACGCCCGCGGCCTCGGGCGACGTCTCGAGCAGCCGGGCGGCCTTGTCCGGCGGGCCGGCGAGCCGGAACCGGATCACCGGCCGGCCGCGGACCTGAGCCAGCAGATCCTGCACGTTGCCGCAGGCCAGCAGCCGGCCATATTCGATGATGCCGACGCGATTGCAGATATCGGCCAGTTCCGGAAGGATGTGGCTGGAGACGAGGATCGTCTTGCCGAGGCCCTGGAGCCGCTGGAGCAGCCCACGCATCTCGATCCGCGCCCGCGGATCGAGGCCGCTGGCCGGTTCGTCGAGCAGGAGCACCTGCGGGTCGTGCAGGAGCACGCGGGCCAGCCCCAGCCGCTGCGTCATGCCGCGCGAAAGGCTGGTCACGAGCTCGTCCCGCTTGAAGGCGAGATCGACGAGTTCGAGCGATCGTTCCGCCACCCGCCGGCGCTCGGGGCCGTCGATGCGATAGGCGGCCGCGAAGAACTCCAGGTATTCGATCACCCGCATGTCGTCGTAGACGCCGAAGATGTCGGGCATGTAGCCGATCGCCCGGCGGATCTCTCGCGGGTGGGTGTAGATCGAATACCCACAGACGTATGCCTCGCCCCAGGTGGGGGCCAGCAGGGTGGAAAGAATCCGGATGGTGGTCGTCTTGCCGGCGCCGTTGGGCCCGATGAAGCCGAACAGGTCGCCTTTTTCGAGCTTCAGGTCGAGCGACTCCAGCGCGTAGAAGTCGCCGTATTTCTTCGTCAGGTCGATCGTCTCGATCATGGAAGGTTCAGTTCGAGGAGGAGGTTGTGTCGGAGGACGTCCGCACGAGCGGGATCACGATTCGCCACAGGAAAGCCTGCCCAGGCAGCGGAGGAACGGCGGAGTGGTCGGCCGCGGCGGATGTCCGCCGCCGGCAGTCCCAGGCGACGAACGCGGGGCCGCGGCCCACGAGCACGGCACGGTCGAGCGGCAGGAGCGGAGACAGGTCGAATCGGGCGAGCCGACCCGGTTCCAGCGACGTGTAGCCGCTGCCGCCGGCAGCCGCATGCAGCCCGGCGATCTCCAGGATCCGCAGCGGATCCCGTTCGGCGACATCCCACCGAACGGCGAGATCGCGATCCTTGTTCACCGTGCGATGGGTCAGGGCTCCGGCGAGCGAACGCGGACCGCGGCTCACCCCGGCGGCGAAGGTCTGGCCGGGCTTGAGCGTGCCGACGTCGTAGAGCCATCCCGCATGCGCGAGCACGCAGTCCTCGAGGGCGAACGGCAGCCGGCTGATGACCTCGCCCCGCAGGGTGCCCTGCCCTTCCCGTGCGAGTGTCGACTCCACTGCCGTCGATGTCGCGTGGGCGATCGTTTCCGCCTCGAACAGGCGGCTCGACGAAGCGGCGATCGGAACGCCGTCCAAGGCGGCGGCGGAGCCGCCATAGCCGTAGTCGGTCGCCGCGAGCGACGGATGCGGCGAGGCGGCGTCGGTGCCACCGATGCCCCTGCCGCACGGCGCAAACCAGCTCACGTTGCTCCCCGCCGATCGGGCGGCGTCGGCTGTCGCGATCGGCAGCAGCGTCGGGTCGGGGCTGGCCGCGATATCCAGCCGGGCATTCAGCGGCGACCAGACGCCCGCGAACGAGGCGGCGCGGACGAGGCCGCTGCCGACGTCGAGGTCCACCCAGCCGGCGGTGGAGGTCTGCCATGCAGCGCCTTTCCATCGTTGCCCGGCCGACCATGCCAGGCCGCTGGCCGCGGCGACCACCAGGGGCAGCGACAGCCATGCCAGCCACGACGACCGCGCCGGCCCGCCGCCGCGCCGGCGGGCCGACACGAGCCACCAGTCGAGCGGATAGAGGCAGGTGACGTAGAGGAGTCCCAGGCCGGCGATGACCTCGAACTGGATCGG
>JBJTSM010000800.1:0-9213 GCA_046076685.1 Planctomycetia bacterium
GAGCGTCAGCAATTCCAACGATCCCGACATCGAAAAGGCCGCCGCGAAGTTCCCGAACATCCGGTTCATCTCGGTGCCGCAGGTCGGCACGCAGGAGCCGCAGTGGAACTTCAACGGCAAGTGGGCCGCCTGCTCGCCCGAAACCGTGGGCGACTTCTCCGCCGTGGGCTATTTCTTCGGCCGCCAACTCCATCAGACGCTCGGCGCGCCGGTGGGCCTCATCGACAACGCCTGGGGCGGCAGCGCGGCAGAGGCCTGGGTGAACCGCGACAAACTCGCCGCCAACGAGAAGCTCAAGCCGCTGATGGATCGCTGGGCGGCGAAGGAGGCGGCGTTCCCGGCCGCGAAGGCCGAGTTCGAGAAGAAGGTCGATGCCTGGAAGACGGCCGTCGAGAAGGCGAAGGCCGAGGGGAAGCCCGCCCCGCAGCAGCCCGGCGGCAATCCTGAGGGCGAGATGACAGGCAACGCCCGTCCGGCCAACATCTATTGCGGTGTGCTCAAGCCGAGCATCGGCTATGGGATCAAGGGCGCGATCTGGTATCAGGGCGAGTCGAACGCGGGCCGGGCCTATCAATACCGCGAGCTCTTTCCATTCATGATCAAGACCTGGCGGGAGGAGTGGGGCCTCGGCGACTTCCCGTTCTACTGGGTGCAACTGGCCGACTTCAAAGACGTGAAGCCCGAGCCCGCCGAGAGCGATTGGGCCGAACTCCGCGAGGCGCAGACGATGACGATGAAGAAGCTGCCGAATACCGGCGAGGCGGTGATCATCGACATCGGCGAGGGGAAGGACATCCATCCGAAGAACAAGCAGGATGTCGCCAAGCGGCTCGCCCGCTGGGCCCTGGCGGAGACCTACAAGAAGTCCGACATCGTCTGCAAAAGCCCGCTCTACAAATCGATGGAAAAACAGGGCTCGAAGATCGTGCTGTCGTTCGACCACGTCGCCGGCAATGCCGCCGGCTGGCGGCCCTTCGACGTGGCGGAGCCGCGGGGCTTCACCATCGCCGGGGCGGACCGGAAGTTCGTGGCGGCCAAGGCCACGATCCTGCCCGACGGCCGGATCGAGGTGTCGAGCGAGGCGGTGGCCGAACCGGTCGCCGTGCGGTATGCCTGGGCCGACAACCCCGTCTGCAACATGTATTCGGCGGCCGGGCTCCCGCTCACGCCCTTCCGCACCGACGATTTCCCCGGCATGACGGCCGCCGCCAACTGAACCGGGCCGCGGGCCCAACCACGGCCGCGGAACCGGACGGGCGGTGATGTTCGCCTGTGCGCGTCGGCGGAAAGCGGGTAGGATTGCGGCCCGTCGGGGAGGTCATGACGACCTTCGCATCCGGCTTTCCGGTCAGGCCCCAGATCGCCACAGATCGCCACAGATATCAGGGAGGATCTCTCGTGAAGCGTCTCGTCACACTCGTGCTGGCTTCCGCCGCGGCCTGTCCGATTCTCGTCGCAGGCTGTTCCTCCCGCCCGATCGAGACCGGCATGTCCGGCCGCGGGAGCGTCGCCCCCACCGCCGCCAGCCAATCCCAGCGGCCGTCGGCTTCTGGCCATCGGCCGGTGCGGCCGATTCCCGAGGTGATCGCCAAGTCGAAGCCGTTTCGGTTCTCGCAGCCGCGACCGGCGGCATCTCCCCGCACCCTGGCGGTGGTGACCGCGGCTGCGGCGGCTCCCCTTCCCTCGTCCTCAGGCCCGGACGTCGCCGGCATCACGGACACCATGCGGAGCTATCTCCAGGCCTTCAATCGTCACGACGCCGCCGCCCTGGCGTCCCACTGGAGCACCGCCGGCGAGAACATCGATCTCGACTCGGGCGAGACGACCTCCGGCCGCGAGGCGGTTCGCGACGTGTTCGCCGCGCTCTTCGAAGAGGATTCCGGCGCGACGATCGACATCGACATCGCCTCGATCCGGCAGATCCGCGACGACGTGGCCGTCGTCGACGGCGCGTCGCAGATCTCCTTCACCGACGCGCCGCCGTCGAGCAGCCGCTTCTCCGCAGTGCTCGTGCGCCATGCCGGCAACTGGGTGCTCGATACCGTCCG
Source organism: Planctomycetia bacterium (assembly GCA_046076685.1). Taxonomy (GTDB): domain Bacteria; phylum Planctomycetota; class Planctomycetia; order Pirellulales; family UBA1268; genus CAMCQY01. Next base: position 2,049 of record JBJTSM010000800.1, read on the forward strand.
GGAATCGACCGCCCCCAGGCAGGCGGCTCCCGTGGCGAAGCAGGCCCCGCCGCGGCCGCTCGACGCGCTTGCCTGGCTCGTCGGCTCGTGGGAGGACACGAGCGAGGGCGTGACCGCCAGCGCGGAATGCTACTGGTCCACGAACAAGGCGTTCCTGATCCGCACCCACGTCGTCAGCGCCGATGCCGTGCCGGAACAGCGGCCCGCACCGGGCGACGGCCGCATCCCCGGCCTGCTGCCGGCCGGCCCCGCCGGCAGCCGCGAGATCACCGAGATCATCGGCTGGGACGAAGACCGCGGCCGCATCCGCTCCTGGTTCTTCAGTTCGGGCGGCCGGTTCGCGGAGGGCACCTGGTCGAACGAGGGCAACGCCTGGACGGTGCGGATCGACGCCGCCAGCGGATCGGGCGTGGCCGCGGATCCCGCCGCGCCGCCGTCGGCGGGCGACTGCCTCTACACGCTCACCCGCATGGACCGCGACGACATGGCCTGCCGCTGCAACACCGACCGGCTCGCCGACATCCTGCCGCCGGCCTGCGACTACGCCCGCACGGCCCGCCCGCACGACGAATCTCCGGCTGCAGAACTGCCGTAGCCGCCTTCACGCTCACCGCTTCGTGGGCTGATTCGTGGGCTGCTTTGTCATGGCCACCTGCCGCTTGTTGAAGTAGACCTTCGGGTCGTCGACGACCCAGGGAGTGCTCCAGGTCTTGCCGTCGTCCCGCGTGCAGACGTTGAAGAAGAACGTCTTCAAGAGTTCGGTGCGGTAGCCGTAGGGATACTGCGACGTGATGTGGTCGTCCATGGTGAGCTCGTCGACGCCCTTGCTGGCGAAATAGTGCACCATGCCATCGGGTGAAAACGAGAGGCCGAGGGTCCACCAGCCGGTCTCGTCGATCTTCGGGCCGCGGATCTCGCCGCCGTTGCGACCGCCGCGGATCCGCAGGTAGGCGGAGTCTTCCGTCTTCCGCTTCGCGTTCGCCGGCTCGAAGCAGACGAACATGCCGGGCCAGTATTCCTCGAGGCCGAACCGGCCCTTGTCCGGGTGGTCCTTCCCAGTGATGATCGCGTGCGTGTAGCAGCCGGCCCGGAACCCGAACGTGGGGCCGTTCCGCTTCTCCCACTGCTCGAACGGCGGCATGTAGACGCGGGTCACGACGCTCGGACTGTCCACCACAGCGATGCCGCGGCCGGTCACCTTCTGCATGTTGTAGATGAGGTCGTCCTGCTGCATCTCGTAGGTGACCCGCCCGGGGATGCCGGCGTGAAGCGAGGCGATGAGGAGACCGTGCGTGCTCCCCTCCAGACCGGGCGCCGGGAGCTCGATCCGCTTGACGACGTCGGGCGTGCCCCGCTTGGGACCTTCAAACCACCGGCCGTTGACGCTCCGCCCCATCGGCCCCCGCATCCGCTTGTCCTGCTCCTCGGAGCTCTTGGGGTGGTTGTAGTTCCACGTCCACTTCTCGTCCTCGAAGTCGTCGCCGATGCCCTTCACGAGCGCGCCCGTACCCGGCACGAGCACGGGCTTCTTGGGCGGCGTCTTGGGCTGCGCCGCAACGGCCGGGGCGGGGGCATCGTCCCCGGATTCGCCGGCTGGCTCGGGAGGGGAGGGAGCCGCCGGCACCGTATCGGCCTGGCCGTCATCCGCAAGGGCCCGCAGGCCGACACCCGTCGCTCCCAGGCAGGCCAGCACACCGAAAACCGCGATCGCAGCACGCATTGACATGATCTCCCCTCGCATGGAGGACGTGACAGAACCCCTCGCCGCTCGATATCGACGGGAAAGAGCCTCGATCCCGAAAAACCTCCGGCACGACCGGAGCGACGGGTTCGTTCTGCCCACCTGCTGCCACCTGCCCGCTCCCGGCCAAAAGCCGGGCCCGCGCATCTTGCCCAAGCTTCCGGCGGGTGGCGATCAAGGGCTTCTGAATGGCAAGGACGTCTGGCGGCAGATGGGGGAACCTGTCACATACCCCGCCATATGCCCCTGCGAGTGCCCTGTCCGTAGCCTCTCTCGTAACAATCATGATTGCCAAACGGCCCGCACGCCCCACACGCATTGCCTTGCTCCGCTTGGCCGTCGCGACGCTGTCGCTGGCCTGTCTGACCTCCGGCGTCCGCGGCGCCGACGAACCAGACCAGCCTTCACCGAGGCGATCGCACATCCAGCCCGTCGGCGAAGTGGCGGCGGCGTCCGGCAACACCGACACGCTCGGCCTGCGGCTCGCGCGGGCGTCGGAGGTGCTGCGGCAGCAGCTCGCGCTGGCGAGGGGCGCCGGCCTGGTGGTCGAGGAGGTGCTCCCCGGCTCGGTCGCCGACAGGGCCGGCTTCAAGCGATACGACGTGCTCGTGCTCCTCGACGACCAGATGCTCCTGCTTCCCGAACAACTCACCGCGCTGCTCGAGGCAGCCGACGGCACGTCCCTCGAGTGCACGGTGCTCCGCGGCGGAACGAAGGTCACGATCTCTCTCGGAGAGCCGGGGCGAAACACCCGGCCATCGCTGCCCGCTCTGCCGAAGCCCGTCGGACCGCCCGCTATCGCGGCGGCCCCGCAGCCGACGCTGCCGGCCGTGCGCCAGACGGCGGCCAAACCCTCCACGAGGCCTGGGCTGCGAGCGCCCGCATCGGCGCTCGCCATCGTCCAGCCGACTCAAGCCGGCCAGCCAGCCGGCGTCATCCCGGGCCTCGCCGCAAAGCGAACGGCCGGCTCCACGGAAGAGACCCTCCTCCGCGAAGACACCGACTTCCACATCAAGCTGTCGCGGGGCGACCAGACACGGCTCGTCGTGCTCGACCCGCGTGGCCGGATTCTCTTCAACGACGAGATCGACACCCCCGAGCACCGCAGCCTCGTGCCGCCCGCGGTGCGGGACCGGGTCGAGGCGATGGAGCGATCACTCGAAGCCGGGCGATCAGGCCCCACGGCCGAAATCGGCCGGCTCGACGCCGCCCCGATCGAGATCCGCTAGACGCGGCGTGCCTACCAGCCGCTCTGCACCGTGTTGCTCGACCAGCCGGAGTCGGCCGAACGCGACGGCGTATGCGAGACGAGGGGCCCCTGCATGGTCCGCCAGGGATCGGGGCCACTGAAGGTGCCACCCGGCAGCTGGATCACCCACGGGCCGAAGCCGCGCGACATGCGGGCGAAGGAATCCTCGAGCTGCCGCTGCTGGATCTGGGCGAGCCGGCGGCGGCGACGGCGCTCGGCCTCGGCCGTGGCCTCCGCATACGACTCACGGGCCAGCCGTGACGCTTCGCCCGACGCCTTGAGTGAATCCTCGTACCGCTGCCGCTGGAGCAACGACTTGGCGGTCTCGAGCGCCGACGAGGCGGGCCCCGCGTCGGGTGACACGCCCTCCCCATACCATGCCGCCACCCGGCGGACGAGGCCGTCGGTCTCCTCGATGTCTTCGAAGGCCTGCCGCGCGAGCCGGTCGTCCTCGGCCGCCAACTCCTCGCCCCGCGCCGCGGCCGTGTCGGCCGCCTCCAAGACCTGCCCCACCTGCCGCAGATCGGGACGCTGGATCTGGAATCCTCGCTGCGCCGCCTCGAGCAGCCGGCCCGCCTCGCGGGCCCGCTCGTTGGCCCGCGCGCGATCGGTCCTTTGTCGCTCGAGACCATGCACGAGATTCGTGACCCGGTCCCGCACGGTGTCGTGCCGCTTGGGCAGGCTGGCCCGCAGTACGTCGAGCTCGGCCCGTCGATCATGGATCGCGGCATACAGTCCCTCGATCCAGTCCTCCTGCCGCACGGCCTCTTCGACGAGCGCCACCGCGCGGAAGTAGTGCTGGCGGGCATGGTCGGCGGCCACCTGCGTCTCCGCGAGCAGCGTGCGGACGCGGGCCAGCCCTTCGTCGGCCTTCGCCACGTTCTCGCCCACGTCGGCCCAGGCGCTGTCGGCATACATGCCCGACACCTGCTCGATCGCCCGCACGGCATCGCCGCGACGGGCGGCGAGCGCCTCGAGTCTCGCCACGCAGGCGGGCAGCAGATCGTCGACCTTGGCCTTGGCCGCCACGATGCTTTCGAGCAGGGCCAGCGCCTCGGCATTGGCCTTCTCCGCCCGCTCCACGTGGGCGAGCGCCCCGGCCGTCTCGTCGGCATCGAGCAGTTGGGCGGCTAACGCCACGTCGTGCCGGCTCGCGGCGACGAGTTCGTCGGGATTGGCGCCCGGTTCGGCGAGGAGCCAGCCGTCGGCCCGCTTGGCCCGCACCTTCTGGGCGATCTCGTCGGCCTGCGCGACGGCCTTGACCCGCCGGTCATCCACCCGCTCCAGCTCCTCGATCCGCGCGATCGAGCGATCCAGCCGCGCGGCCAGTTCCTCCAGCCGCCCCCGGGCGGCGACCGGATCGGCCTCGAGGCCCTGCCTGGCGAGTTCCGCGCCGCGGCCCACCTCCGTGAGCGGACCTTGGAACGCGGCGTTCGAGCGGCCGCGCCTGGCCAGTGCGTCGAGCCGCTGGCCGGTCGAGGCCACGTTCGCCTCGAGCGCGGCGGCCAGTTCGCGTGCCTTCTCATGGGCCTGTTCGAGGGAGTCCAAGGGGCCGCTGCACTCGCCCGCCACGTCGGCCAGCGGCGGACGGGCCTCGGCGGAATCGAGCAGCCTGATCGCGGCGTCGGCCTCGGCCGTGCCGAGGAACGTCTCCTTGCCGATCCGCTCCTCGGCTTTTTCCCAGACATCCATCAGCCCCAGCCACCGCTCGCGATAGCGACGAATCGCCGACTGGACGTTGTCGTAGGCCGACCGCGTGAGGCCCTCCATCGGCGTCTTGAAGTCGGGATCGCTGTGGGGCAGCATGCGATGTCGCTCCTGCTGGCTGTCGAGCAGATCGGAGAGCGCCACCACCTCGCTCTTGAAGGCCGCGAGCTTGCGCCTGGCCTCGGCGAGCCGCCGCTCGTGCCGGGCACGCTGCACGAAAAACGCCGTCACGGCCCCGACGCCCAGAAGCGACGCCAGCCCAAGGGGCAGCGTCCGCGTGCGAAACACCCTGGCAGCCTCCGCCTTCGCCCGCTTGCGATCCGCCTTGTCCTTCACCCAGCGTTCGGTCGCATCGACCAGGTCGGCCAATCCCTCGTCGTATTGTCCATCCTTGGCGCGGGGCACGAACACCTTATCGATCAGTTCCTCCTTGATCGTCCGCGGATCGAGTCCGTCGGCCGCCTCGAGCTTCCACGGCGCCCGCATGGCGATCTGCCGATCGGCGATGTCGAGCACGATCGTCACGTCACGGGATGGATCGAACGCGGGCGGGCGGCCGCTGCGGTCGTTGCCCTCGGCCGATTCCTGCCGCCAGCGCTCGATCAGGCTCTCGAGCAGACGCGTGGCCGAGTCGCGCTCGCCGCCGGCGTTGCCCACGACGATCACGCGGTAATCGCGGCCGGTCGCGAGCTTGGCCTTCTCGATCGCCGCCCGCACCTTCTCGAAGGACTCCTGCACGCCCGACACGAACACCCGCTCGGCCGCGGTCGCGGAGGCCTCGGAGGGCGCGATCTCGGCCCGGGCCGGCAGACCGCAGCACGACACCGACAGCACGGCCCAGCCGACACAGGCAAACCGGACGAATCCACGAAGAAACCCGTGACGAGAATCGATCCGCATGATGGCTCCAGGAGATGGTGTGGAGTCGAGATTCTACCAGCCCGCGCCGGAAGTCGACCTGCGCCGACCCCTTCGCCTCCGTCACAGGTCCCGGAGCGGTCAGCGGCCGTAGAAATCGTCGGGCGATACCCGCGGCACGCGCGGCACCGTGCTCGGGGCCTGCGACGGGGGCCGGACTGCGGCCGGCTGCCGCAGCATGGGCCGCGGCGCGAGCGGACCGGTTGTCGGAGGCACACCGGTCGAAGGCACGCCGGTGGACGGCACACCGGTCGACGGCATGGCCGGACCGACGCGGCCGGCGGAGGGGCCCATGCCGCTGCGCGGTGGCATCTGGCCAGGCCCCGCGAAACGGCCCGCCCCCGGCGGCAACCCGCCCGCGCGTGGGCCGACGCTTGTTCCGGGCGCGACGCCGCGGGTTTGGGGCAGCCCGCCCGGCAGGCGGCCGGCGTTGAGATCGGTGGGCGGTCCACCGGCACCATAGCCCGGTCTCGCCGCAGCCCCGCCGGCCCGCACGCCCCCGGAGATGATCCCGGGGCGTTCACCGGCCACCGGCGGCCGGCCCTGCTGGAGATTTGGTGAGACGTGTGGTGGGAGATTGGCGCTCGAGCCCCGCGGCCGCAGATCGCCCGCCCCCGGAGACGGCTGCCCGCCCGCCGGAAGCCGCGGCGCGACCGAGGGCACCGCCGACGTGGTGGCTGGCACGCGGGTTCCCGGCAGGGCCGGGCGGTCGGGCGGCGCGACCCGCGCGGGCGCGGTCGGGCTAAGCGCCGTGCCATCCATCCCGTCCGCGGGCTCGCCCGTGCCGGGCACGAGGATCAGTCCGCCATCATCCACCGGAGCGGAGAGCCCGCCGCGGCGGTCGGGCGGCTCATTCGAGGCCGCCCCTGGTGCCAGCGGCCGCCCCGTGACCGGGTCGATCATCGCCCGCGTGCGCGGCCGACCGGTCACCGGATCGGTGCCCGAGTTCATCAGGGCTTCATGCCGCGTTCGTCGCATCCGCGCGCGGGCGATCTCCGTCTCGCCGGCATCGATCTTGCCGTCGCGGTCGAGATCCCACTGCCGCAGCAGTTCCTCACGCGAGGGCGGCGGCGGCGACTGCGCGGCTGCCGGCTCCATACCCAGCACGGCACAAGAGACACACACGATCCAGCCGGCGCCACACGACGGTTGACGGCGTCGAATCATGACAGGCACCTCGCAGAAGGAATGGGGAGGCGAAGGGGTCGGCGAAAGCTCGAGGAGCATTGGGCGTATCCTCGCCCACGCGACGCCCTTCCGCCGTCGGGACGGCGGACGAACGACGTTTTGCCGCCCCGAAGCCGGTGCATCCACAAGAGTCGGATGCAGTCCTGCCAAGTGTACGGCACGCGCAACCAAAACACCCAGCCCGTCCGGCCGGGCCGATAGCGAAACCATCACGCCCCGGCATCGGCCGCCGCGCGGCCGGAGCATGCCGCCCCTGCGGGCGGGACGAGCGGCCGGCCGGCCCGCCGGCTGCGGACGATTCCCGGCATGGTGCCCGCGCCGCAGCATTTTCCAGCCGGCTGCCGGTTCCATCCGCGGTGTGC
>JBJTSM010000801.1:0-2987 GCA_046076685.1 Planctomycetia bacterium
CCAGAAACTCCACGGCACGCGAAAGCCGCTCGCCGAGTTCCGGATGGGCTTTCTCGACGGCGCGGGCCACGGCGAGCCGCCCCGGCCAGCCGACCGGTCTCGCACGGCCACGGAATCGCCCCCCGATCGCGAGGGCGACCAGCACGAAGGCGATGGCCGCCACACACACACCGGTCCGCGCCGCCACCGGCGAAAGCAGCAGGTCGCATACCGCCGCGGAGGCAAGCACGATCAGGGCGATGCATGCGACGCGGCCGAGCCAGCCGAGCATCTGCATCACCGCTGCCGCCGCCACGGCCCGATCGAGCCGCCGCCGCAGGCGGCCGATCGCATCGACAGCCAGCGATGCGGACTCTCCTTGATCCATGCGCGAGGAACGACTGCTGAACCGGCGCACGGGAGAGGTTGCCCGTGCCCCGAGAGCCGGGCTATGGAAGCGAGCGAAGGCATGGATGCCGACGGCACGTGACTCATGCATCGTGATCGCCCCGTGGGCCCGCTGCAATCGTCCGCGGCCACCAGGCAGCGATGCAGCAGGCAAGAAACACCATGAGCAGGACATGGGCGGCCTGCCATGATTCGAACCGGTGGGCGGCCGCGGCGCCGAAGCCGCGACGCGTCGCGAGCGACGCCTCAATCATACCGGGGAGTGAGTCGATGCGGTCGAGCGGCACGACGGCAGCCCCTGCCGCTTCGATCGCCGCCACGAGCGGCCCAGTGCCCGCTGCCGATGGGGCGACCTCGACGAGCGGCTCATTCACCACGATCTCCCGTTCGATCGTCGGTGACGACGGCTCCTCCGAGGATCGCATCGATAGCGTAAGCCGATGCCGGCCGGCGGGAAGGCCGTCGAGTCGCACCGTCGCGGTCGCGCCGACCGGCACCGACGGCAGGCTCACATCCCGCGCCGAGTCATCCGCGAGGACGGCTTCGAGCCGCCACGATGAAAAATCGGTCGAGGGACGTGTGGGCACGAGATCGACGCGAACGGTTTCCCCGACGACCGGATCGAGCGGCCGCACGACGAGCATCGCCGCCGTGAGCCGCGCACGCTGCCGTGGCTCCGCCAGCCGAGCCACGGCATGGAGCCAGAATCGTGCGTGGGGCGTCGAGCCATGATTGAGGGCCGGCCCGTCGCGCCATCGCCATGTGTCGCAGAGCGCGCCGAGGATCGTGCCGCGGCCGAGCCGATCGACGACGATCGCCGGCTGCCGCTCGCCCGACGTTCCCGTGCCAACGACGAGTACGCGGGCCGTCGGAGAAACCGCGATCGTCGGGATCTGCGAATAGGTCGTCGGTGCAAAGCCGGCCGCTGGATTCGATGGCAGCCCGTCCGACGGAAACCATCCCGCGGCGATCCCCGACGGAAGCACCTGCAGCCGCAGCGGCGACGAGGCATCGGCCGATGGCTGCTGATCGAGAGGCGGCACGGCCGGCAGCCATCCGACGGCTCCGGCATCCGACTCGGCCCACCGACGCCCCGGAAGCCACGCGATGCCAACACCGTCGCGGGCTACCGCATCGCGGAGGGAATTCCACGCAATTGTATTTTGTCCATCGGAGGCGCTCGAGACGTCACCCACCACGACGACGTCGAATTCACTCCATGCCTCTGCCGACTCAGGCACCACCACCTCCTGCCGACCACCGGCCTCCGTGCGGCCCTCCAGCAGCCGCGCCGTCACCGCGAACCGATCGTCGGCAGCGAGCAACCGCTCCAGAAACCGAAACTCATACCGCGGCCCCGTATCGATGAGCAGCACCCGGATCCGATCGTCGGCCACGATGCTCGATACGGTGCACGCATGCCGTTGTCCGCTTGTGCCGTCCGACGCCGTGGCGACCTCGATCGTCTGCGTGACCCATGTCGCGGGCGAGGATGGCCCGGTTGCCCCGGTCGCGATCACTCCCTCATGGCGACCGGCGTAGGCATAGCCACGTGGCGTCGCGATCGAATCGACCGACAACTCGCCGCCGCCATCCCCCCGCAGCGAGAGCGACCTCTCCGCGCGAGACGACGCGATCGCCCGCACGGGGATCGAGATCGCCTCGCCGCGACGACACACCACCGGGGCCTCGGCCGCGCTGAACCTGAATCCCTGCGGAAGACCTTCCGACGACGTGGCGTCGCTGCCGACCGGAATCACGACGAGCGGCACCCCCGCCCTCGACGCCGCGGCCGCCGCCTCCGGCCACGATGCGCCCGATGTGATCGCGCCGTCGGTGGCGACGACGATCACCGACGGATCACGATCGAGCAGATCGATCACGGCATCGCCCACACGACTGCCATCGGGTGCGAGGGGCATGGCCTCGAGGCTCCTCATCTCCCCGCCAACGCCGATCATCTCGACCGGCCGGCCCCGCGCGAGCCGATCGAGCGGGCTATCCTTCGCGCGATCGCCGCGCAACGCATCGAGCACGGCCGCGAGCCGGCTCGTGCCGCGGGCTCCCGATCGATCCACCAGCCCGTCATCCGTCGCCATGCTTGGCGACGCATCGACAAGAACCATGACCGGGCGATCACGCCCCGGCGGCGATGGTCGCTGCCGTGGCGTGCCGCCCCAGGCGACGCTCATGGTGAGCAGCACTGCGAGCATCGCCCCACGAGGCACGGCCGTCCATCCAGATGAGCCCAAGCCCGAGGACTGTCGGAGGGACAGGATCATCTCGGCGATCGCCGCGGCGATCCCGATCCCCAAAAACAGCCGGGCCAGCGGCTGTCCGGCAAACCGGCGCGGCGATCGGGCCGACGGACCATTCGCGGCGACGGGATCGAGCAGCCGCACGACGATCCTGTCGATGAGCGGCACGAACGAGGGCCACGCGGCGATGTCGCTCCATGCGTCTGCCGAATCGCCCTGCTTCGGCACCGCAAGCGGCACCGCGGACACGCACACCCGGCCGCGGCCGACGGGCACTTCCACGATGAGCGGCCGACGGCTCGCCGACGCCCGCGCGATCACGACCGCCGCCCCGGGCTCGAA
>JBJTSM010000802.1:0-2788 GCA_046076685.1 Planctomycetia bacterium
CTCCTGGAAGCGCCGCGGGTGATCCTCGCGGTGGGCAGCCGCAGCGTCGTGCTGCCGGGAGTCGAGGTGGACGGACGGCTCGTCGGGACGAGCACCGAGGCCCTCGCCTATGACCGTGTGCCGGAGCATTTGGTGGTGATCGGCGGCGGCTACATCGGCCTCGAATTGGGGAGCGTCTGGCGGCGGCTCGGTTCGAAGGTGACGGTGCTCGAGTACGCCGATCGGATCCTGATGGGCATCGACGCGGAGATCGCGGCGGAGGCCCTCACGCTCTTTCGCAAGCAGGGGCTCGACATCCGGCTTGGCATGAAGGTGAAGTCGGCCCGGGCCGTCGATGGACGGTGCGTGGTCGAGTGCGAGGGCCAAGCCCCGATCGACTGCGACCGGGTGCTGGCGGCCACGGGCCGCTTTCCGGCCACGGCGGACCTCGGCCTCGACACGGTGGGGATCGTCACCGACAAGCGCGGCTGGATTCCGGTGGACGACCACTTCCGCACCTCGGCCGCCGGCGTCTACGCCATCGGCGACTGCATTCCGGGCCCGATGCTCGCCCACAAGGCCGAGGAGGACGGCGTCGCGTGCGTCGAGGGCATGGCGAGCGGCTGGTCGCACGTCGATTACGACCTCGTGCCCGCCGTCGTCTTCACGCATCCTGAGATCGCCGCGGTGGGAAAGACCGAGGAGCAGTTGGTGGCCGCGGGCACGGCCTTCAAGAAGGGCGTGTTTCCGTTCCGTGCGAATGGCCGGGCCCGCACGATCAACGACACGACCGGCAAGGTGAAGGTGCTGGCCGACGCGGCGACCGACCGAGTGCTGGGCGTGCACATCATCGGGCCGGCCGCCGGCGACCTGGTCGGCGAGGCGGCGGCGGCCATGAACTTTGGCGCCACGGCCGAGGACATCGGGCGGGTCTGCCATGCCCACCCGACGCTGCCGGAGGCGCTCAAAGAGGCGGCGCTCGCCGTCGCCGGCGGCGCGATCCACGCGTAGTGACGGGGCAGACCGCCTGACCGGCTCAGGCCGCCTGATCGGCGCCGTGGGGATGTGCGCCGTCTGGCTGCGACCGGTGCGCCTTCCATGCCTGGTGGAGGAGCAGGGCGAACGGCACCCACCAGATGAGGTCGTTGGTGGGCAGGGTCCAGCCGAAGGCCGGCGGCACCTCCCCTTTCGCCACGCCCATCACGTAGCCGAGCGGGCCGAAGATCTTGCCGAGGAAGCCCACGAGCACGATCGGCCAGTGCCGGATCGGGTCGCGGGCCGCGGCCAGGTAGCCGATGCCGTAGACGCCGACGATCATGCCCACGCACTGCCAGATGAACGGGTAGTTGGGCCGTTCCATGCCGGTGAGGTCGAAGAGCCAACCCGGCACGAGTACGGTGAGCCCGCCCCAGAGCAGGTTGTAGATGCCGGCGGCGACAAGCACCCACGACAGGCGGCGCGGGATGGCGGGAGGTGGTGTGGCGTGCATCGTGAAAGTTATAGGCCGTCCGGCGTTCCGTGGGAGTGGCGCTCCGCAGTGGCCGCGCGGGCGGATCCGCGGGCCCGTGGCAGTAGCACATGATGCATCCGTGAATTATACTTCCGTGCATACTAAAAAGGATGGCCGTGTGCGGTTCATCGATCGACACCACGAGATGCGTCGGCTCGGGCGGTTCGCCGACCGCGGCGGGCCGGGGCTCGTCGTCGTCTGGGGCCGTCGCCGCGTCGGCAAGAGCCGCCTGCTGGCCGAATGGGTCTCGCGCTGCGACGGCCTCTACTGGGTCGCCGACGAGTCCGGGGCGGCGATCCAGCGCCGCTACCTCGCCCTCGAACTCGAGACGGTGCTTCCCGGTTTCTCCGCCGTGGACTATCCCGACTGGACGACGCTGTTCGACCGCCTGTCACGCGACGCGGCTGCCGCCCGCTGGCGTGGCCCGCTCGTGCTCGATGAGTTTCCTTACCTGGCGGCACAGGCACCCGAGTTGCCCAGCGTGCTCCAGAAATGGGTCGATCGGGAGAAGCGGCAGGGGGGCATCCTCCTGGCTCTCGCGGGATCGAGCCAGCGGATGATGCAAGCGAGCATCCTCGACGCGTCGGCGCCCCTGTACGGACGCGCCGACGAGGTGTTGCGGGTGGAGCCCCTCGCCTTCGGCTTCGTTCCCGAAGCGATCGGCACGCAGGCGGCCGGGCCGGCGCTCGATTTTTTCACCTGCTGGGGGGGCATGCCACGGTACTGGGAGCTGGCCGTCGGCCGCGGTGCCGATCATATTGGGGCCGTCGACGAACTGGTGCTCTCGCCGCTGGGGCCGCTGCACGACGAAGTCGAGCGACTCCTGCGGCAGGAAATGCCGTCGGCGATCTCCCTGCGGCCGATTCTCGACGCCATCGGCCTCGGGGTGCATCGCTCCTCGGAGATCGCCGGCCGGCTCCAGCTGGCCGCCACCGCGATCACGCGACCGCTCGCACAACTGCAGGAGCTCGGCTACGTGCGGCGTGAGGTGCCGTTCGGCGACGAGGAGCGGCGCGGCAAGCGTTCACTCTATCGGCTGGCCGATCCGTTTCTCAGGCTCTGGTTCAAGACCGTGGCGCCGCACCGCGGCAGCCTGCGACTGGCCACGGCCGCAACGCGACGAAAGTATCTGGCGAACGTGTGGGCCGGGTTGCGGGCCGAGGCGTGGGAGGAACTCTGTCGCGAGGCGATCCCGCGACTGGCTCCCGCCGCCGCATCGCTGCTCCCCGCCGCACGGAGTTGGGCAGTTGGGGCGGCGGAATGGGACGGCGTGAGCACGTCGCCCGATGGCGAATTGCT
>JBJTSM010000803.1:0-2971 GCA_046076685.1 Planctomycetia bacterium
GCACTCACCCGCACGAGCGCGTCGAGCACGACGACGCCGGTCTTCACGTCGAGCGCACCCGTCGGCTCGTCGCAGAGCAACACCTCCGGCCGCTTGACGATGGCCCGGGCCACGGCCACCCGCTGCTGCTCGCCGCCGGAGAGCTGGGCGGGAAAGTGGTCGGCCCGATCCGCCAGCCCGACCATCTCGAGCGCTTCGTCGGGCGGCATCGGCGCGCGGGCGATGTCGGCGACCACGGCGACGTTTTCCACGGCCGTGAGCGCGGGCAGCAGGTTGTAGAACTGGAACACGAAGCCGACGTGATCGCGGCGGTAGGCGGTCTGCGCGGCGTCGTCGGCGGATGAAAGCTCGTGGTCTTCGAAGCGGACGAATCCGGCGGTCGGCGCGTCGAGCGCGCCGAGGATGTTGAGCAGCGTCGACTTCCCGCTGCCGGAGGGCCCGAGGATCACGACGAACTCTCCTCGCGCCAAGTCGAGATCGACGCCCCGCAGCGCCGCCACCTCCACCTCGCCCATCCGGTAGATGCGGGTGAGGCCACGCACGACGAAGGCGGGAGTCGGCATGAGGAGGCACTCCGACACGGGCGCCACGCTACCTGACCCGCTGGCGAACCATAGCGGTGACGCCCGGGAAATTCCGCGCCCTTCCGGGGATCGCTGCCGCGGCCGCGAATGGCGGCGGCCGCTTCCGCGGACACTCGCGCCGGCATCGGCCAGGCGATCGGCACGACGCGTGATCCGCGAACGCGGCGGTTTTTCCCAGAGCAGGCCTCGTGATAGATTCGGCGGCCGACCTGCCGAACCCGACGCCGCGAATTCCATGACATGCCCCGCCGCCCCCCGTTGCGGAATCGTCGGCTCCTGGCCGGCGTGGCTCGCCGTGGTCGGCATCTGCCTGGCCGTCTACGGGCAGGTGCTCGGCTTCGGATGGATGGATTGGGATGACGACACCCACGTCACGCGGAACCCGGGGCTGAACCCGGTCACCCTCTCGAGCGTCGTCGACTTCTGGAACCGGCCCTACGAAGGGCTCTACATTCCGGTGAGCTATACGCTCTTCGCGGCCGAGTCGGCCGCCAGCCGGGTGCTCGTGCCCGCGGCCCCGCCGGCCCCGCCCGACCCCCGGCTCTTCCATGCCGTGAGCATCCTGCTGCACGTCGCCTGCGTGCTGCTCGTCGGCCGCCTGCTCGCCCTGCGGGTGGCCGACGGCTGGCCGACGGTGGCCGGAATGCTCCTCTTCGCCCTCCATCCGCTCCAGGTGGAGTCGGTGGCCTGGATCTCGGAGCAGCGCGGGCTGCTGGCGACGGCGCTCGGGCTGGCCGCGCTGTGCCTGGTCTCGAAGCGGGATCGCGCGGCACGCTTCGGGATTCGCGACGTCCTCGCCCTCGCGTGCTTCGCGCTGGCGCTGCTCGCGAAGCCGACCGCGACGGTCGTGCCGCTCGTGCTGGCGATCCTCGACGGCGCGGGTGACTGGCGGCGGACGGCGGCGGCGGCCGGTCGCGCGTGGCCCTGGTTCGTGATCGCGGTCGTGGTGGCGGTCGTCACGAAGACGCAACAGCCCGACGAATGGTCGCGCGAAGGCGTGGACGTGACGCCCATCCTCCGCCCGCTGATCGCGGGTGATGCCGTCTGCTTCTATGCCGAAAAGCTGCTGATTCCGGTCGGGCTCTGCCTCGACTACGGCCGGTTTCCGGGGCTGGTCCTTGCGAACCGCTGGCTCTGCGCGAGGGCGGTGCTCGCGCTGGTGGTCCTGGGCGCCGTCTGCCTCACCCCGCGGCTGCGCGTCGCCCGCATCCCGCTTGGCGTCGGCGTGGTCGGGCTGCTGCCGGTGCTGGGGCTCGTGCCCTTCACGTTCCAGGGATTCTCGACGGTCGCCGACCGCTACATGTATCTGCCGATGCTCGGGCCCGCGTTCGCGCTGGCGTTGGCGGTGCGGTGGCTGGCCGCCGGACCACGACGGGCGGCGATCGCCGGCATCGCCGCTTGGCTCGTGGCCTTGACCGGCCTGACACTTCTCCAGCTTCCGGTCTGGCGCGACGCGACCGCTCTCAACACGCAGATCGTCCGCGTCAATCCGCGAAGCGCGGGCGGGCACCTGGGGCTCGCTGCCGTGCTGCTGGCCGACGGCCGCCTGCAGGAAGCGGCCGACACCCTCCGGGCCGCCGTCGCCGCCGACCCCACGTACGTGAAGCCGCGGTATGAGCTCGCCTCGACGCTCCACAAGCTCGGAGCACGAGCCGAGGCGGAGGAGCAGTACCGCGAGGTGATCAGGCAGCGGCCCCGCTGGTCCTACGCCCACAACGACCTCGGCATCCTGCTTGCCGAGCAGGGACGGCTGGACGAGGCGATCGAGCATTTCCGCGAAGCCGTGGCGCTGCGGCCCGACCTCGAGGCCCAGCGGAACAACCTGCAGCGGGCGGAGGCCGAACGGCCGCGATCGCGTGACGCCACGAGCCTGTCACCCTGAATCCGTCGCGGCTTTCCCGGCCGCGTACGATCCATTATTCTCACAGCATCCGTGGCCGGTCCCGGGGCGCGTTCACATGGGCCGCATCGACCCTCCCTCAAGCGCAGTCGTCGCGGCGTTCGAAGCGGCCGCGGGGGTCGACGAGCAGCTCGCCATCCTCCGGACGCACTACACCGTGGAGCTGGTGTCGCCCGATCGGCCCGTCGAGGACGACGCCGTCTATTTTCTCGTCGGCGGTAAAACCAACTACCTGATCCGCACGGCATCGCCGGCGATCGCGGCTGGGCAGCTGCATTTCCGGGCGTGGCCGAGCGACGCCCTCATGAAGCCGTTGGCGGTCGACCGCCTCGAGGCCGCGATCGCCCGGCAGCTCGTCCATCACGTGCAGCCGAAGACGCTCGACCTGGCGGAACGCGACCGGGTGCTCGACGTCGGCGGCTTCAGCCAGCTCATCGAGGCCGCCCAGCGCACGGGCCTGGTGCCCGGCATCGCCACGATCATCCAG
>JBJTSM010000804.1:0-3185 GCA_046076685.1 Planctomycetia bacterium
GGGCAGTTCCTCATGCCGCTTCGCCACGTCGATGGCGTGCAACTCGCTCGTCTCGAGCCAGCCCCGCACGGCGACCTTGCCGTCGCGGGCGTCGAGACCGAGCACGATCCGCCCCGGGAACGAAGTTGCGAGGTCCGCGAGCAGCGCCGGATTCTCGATCGCCACGCTGCCGACGACGAGCCGCTGCACACCCGCCGCCAGGTAGGCCCGGGCGGTGTCGACCGACCGGATGCCGCCCCCGAGCTGGCAGGGCACGCCCGCGGCCGCCGCCATGCGGCCCACCAGGTCGGCCTGCACGGGTGATCCCTCCTTCGCGCCTTCGAGATCGACGACATGCAGCCGCCGCGCACCGCCGGCCACGAACCGCCGCACCATCTCGACGGGATCGTCGCCAAACACGGTTTCGCGGGCATAGTCGCCCTGCAGGAGCCGCACGCATTTGCCGCCGCGAAGGTCGATGGCGGGCCAGAGTTCCATGATCAGGGGCTCCTCATCAGCGTCCGCAGCAGGTCCATGCCCGCCGCCTGGCTTTTCTCGGGGTGAAACTGCGTGGCGAAGAGCCGGCCGCGGGCCACCGCCGCGCAGAACGGGCCGCCATAGTCGCTCGTGGCGGCGATCACCGTCTCGTCGCGCGGACGCGCCACATAGGAATGCACGAAGTAAAAGTGGTTCCCCTCGCGTCCACAGGGCTCGGCGGCATCGCCGCTCTTCCACGAGACCTCGTTCCAGCCCATGTGCGGGATCTTCATGCCGGCGGGCAGCTCGAACCGGGTCACCTCACCGGCCAGGATGCCGAGGCCCTCGTGATGCCCCCCCTCGGTACCGGTCTCGAAGAGCAGTTGTAGGCCCATGCAGATGCCGAGGAACGGCCTGTCGGCCCGCACGTGCGCGAGGATGGGTTCCACCAGGCCGCGGTCCCGGAGGGCCCGCATGGCGTCACCGAAGGCGCCGACACCGGGCAGGACGAGCCGGCCGGACTCGGCCACGACATTCGGGTCCGCGGTGATGCGGGCCTCGACGCCCACGCGCTCGAGCGCCTTCTGCACGCTGCGGAGGTTGCCGCTGCCGTAGTCGATGATCGTGACCATGGGGGGAGTGTATGGCCGCACGCAGAGGGTTGAAAGTGGCCTGGCTGGCCGGGGTATTGCTGCGGCAAGGCTGCGGTTTGGCAGCGGAAATCCCGCCCCGGCACTCGTCTTGCCCGGCCTGCCGGCCTTTCCTACGATCCCGCCCCCCGTCCGGGCGTGGAGCCGAGGCATGCCGATTCCTTCGTGGGCCAGCAGACATTCCGTCGCCGCACGCCGCGTGCTGTGGCCCCTGCTCGCGCTGGCGGCCGGCTGCTCGAATCAGATGCTCAAGCGGCCCGGCACGCCGGTGAGCCTGGAACCGCCGCCGGGCGTGGCGGCCCCCGCGGCAAGCCTGCCGCCGCTCGGCTCCGCCGCCGCGACGCCGCTGCCCTCCTATGCGGACGTCGATGCCCGCCAACTGCAGACGACGCTGGCCCGCAACCAGGACGAAAACCAGCTGCTCAAGGACGAGATCACGGCGCTCCGCGAGCAGCTGGCGAGCACCTCGAGCCAGCTGGCGCTCTCGCGTTCGACGGCCGCCGCCGCAACCCCGTGGAACGTGCCCGGCACCCCGGCGGTTGCGGGCATGCCCCCGCCGGGCATGCCGTCGCCCGTGACGGCGGGCATGACGCCCGCGCCCGCGCGGGCGGTGCAGGGGCCGGCGGCAATGCACGCGGCGATGGGACAACTCGCCCGGCCGGGCGTCGAAACGCGTTTCCACGGCAACGTGGTGCGGCTCGAAGTGCCGGCCGATCGGCTCTTCGAAGGGGGCAGCGCCGCCCTGCTACCCGGCGGCAGCGCGCTGCTCACGGAGGTGGCCGGCGAGATCGACCGCGTGTTTCCCAAACACTTCATCGGCATCGAGGGGCACGTCGACACGGAGCCGGTCCCCCAATCCTCCTGGGGCTCGCCGCACCAGCTGACCGCCGCCCGCGCGACGACGGTCTTCGACTTCTTCACGACCCGCACGCCGCTGCGTCAGGGGCAACTCTTTCTCGTCGCCCACGGCTCGAACCATCCGGTCGTCTCCAACGCCACCGCCGCGGGCCGCACCCGCAACCGCCGCATCGAGCTCGTCATCTACCCGGAGCGGATCGGCAGCGCCGACACCCCCGCCCCGGACACGCCGTAGCGCAAGAACGACACGAGGCCGGGCTGCCCATCGCCCCGAAAGCAGGCGTTGCTGACAAGCGGAGGCAGGATGCCGAAGCGCAGGCAGCATCGAGAGAGCGAAGGACAGGATGTCCTTCGCGAACGTCCGGCGACGGGGCATGGGCAGCCCGGCCGGCGCTGCGGTGACGAGGGCCCCCTCACCGGCGCAGGCGTTGCCACACAAACAGCGTGACGGCCGTCATCACCACGACGACACCGATCACGATGGCCAACTCGAACGGCTGCTCGAACGCGCCGCCGGCCCACTGCCAGAGCGGCCGCCAGCCCACTATCACGGCCGCGCTGGCGAGGCACAGGCTCGGCCCGTAGGGCAGTTCGTTCTCGCGGTGCCGCACCACCTGCACGAGCCCGTGGGCCAGGCCGATGAAGGCGGCCAGAAAGAATGCCAGCACGCTGGCCTGCCAGCCGATCCACGCGCCCACCATCGCCATCAAGGTCACGTCACCCAGGCCCATCGCCTCACGGCCGAGGCTCCGCGAGGCGCCCTCGCGAATGCTCCACACGAGGCCGGCCGACACGGCCAGCCCGATGAGCGACGACTGCAGGCCCTGGAATCGATCACCGCCCATGAACCAGGCGGCCGTGATCGCCGCGAGCCCGGCATCGAGAATCAGGTTGCGTGGCTCGATCCACCAGCGCGGCGGCGCCGCCGCCTGCGGACCAGCGGGATCGCTTTCCGCCGGCACGAGAAAGGGCGCCGTGCAGACGAGCCACCAGGTGAAAAAGATGCCCAGTGGCACGAGGAGACCGGGCAGGTGCGGATTTCCCCCCATCCACGGCGGCGGCGGCTGCGTGCGCAAGGCCCCGTACCAGCCGAGCACGTCCGGCTCGATGGTCGGCTGCGCGAACGATCGGGGCACTTCGCACCCGATCGGCAGCAGCACGTCGGGCACGAGCCACACCACCAAGAGGCCGAGAAGCACGCCGGGCACCGTCACGCAGTCG
>JBJTSM010000805.1:0-2353 GCA_046076685.1 Planctomycetia bacterium
GCCACCGTGATCCAGGACCTCACGCAGAAGAAGAAGTTCCAGGCCTACTTCGGCGGCTGGGGCTCCGGGACCGACCCCGACTCCTCGGAGAACATCTGGGCCACCGGGGCTGGCCGCAACTTCGTGAGCTACTCCAATCCCGAGGTTGACCGGCTCTTCGCGGAGGGCCGCCGCGAGCTCGACCGCGCGAAGCGGGCGGAGAAGTACGGCCGCATCCAGGAAATCCTCTACGACGACCAGCCCTACACCTGGCTCTACTGGCGGAACAGCTTCTACGGCTTCTCCAAGGATCTGCGGGGCTACGTGTTCAGCCCCCGCGGGCCCTACAACTACTCGCCGGGCTTCGGCAGCCTGTGGATGCCTCGGCAGGAGTGAGCGATGGCCACCTACCTGCTGCGCCGGCTCCTGCTCGGCATCCTCACGCTCGTGGCGATCACGTTCATCGTCTACGGGCTCGCGCGGAACATGCCGGGCACGCCGCTGACGGTGCAACTCGGCGAGAGCGATCCGAGCCGCAAGCTCAACCCCGAGGACCAGGAGCGGATGAAGCGGATCTACGGCCTCGACCGGCCGTGGCACGAGGGCTATCTCCGGTGGCTCGGCAACGTGGCCCGCGGCGACCTGGGCCGGTCGTTCTCGCGGAAGCAGCCGGTGACGGCGCTGATCGGCGAGCGGATCGGCCCGCCCTTCCTGCTCTCCGGCACGGCGCTTCTGCTCACCTGGCTGTTGGGCGTGCCGCTCGGGCTCTACGCCTCGGCCCGCAGCGGCATGGCCGACGAACGGGCCACGAGCCTGCTGCTCTACATCCTCTATTCCTTTCCCACCTTCGTGGCGGCGCTCTTTTTGCAGATCGTGTTCGCGGTCTGGCTGCGGGGCACCTCCTGGGAGCTGCCCCTCTTCGGCATGAGCGACCTGCCCGCCGACGCCGGCTTCGGCGCACGGGCGCTCGACATCGCCCGGCACGCCATCCTGCCGGTCACCTGCCAGACCTACGTGAGCCTCGCCTACGACAGCCGCTTCATCAAGGCGAACATGGAGGAGGCGGTCCGCCAGGACTACATCCGCACCGCCCGGGCCAAGGGGGCCGGTCCCGGCCGCGTGCTCTTCCGGCACGCCTTCCGCAACACGCTCATTCCGCTCGTCACGCTGCTTGGCCTGTCGCTGCCGGCCCTCATCGGCGGCTCGGTGATCATCGAGCAGATCTTCACCTGGCCCGGCATGGGAAGGCTCTTCTTCGAGAGCATCCGCGAGCGCGACTACCCCACGATCATGGGCCTCACGCTCATGTTCAGCGTGCTCACGCTCCTGGGCCAGCTCCTGGCCGACGTCCTCTACTGCCTCGTGGACCCGAGAGTGAGCGTGGAGTGATGCCGCACCAATCACACGGTTTCTGGGCCGAGGCCTGGCGGCGGTATCGCCGACGGCCGCTGGCGATGGCCGCGATCGGATTCGTCGGCTTCCTCGTCGCCGTCGCGATCCTCGCTCCAGCGATCGCCGGAACGAAGCCCGTGCTGTGTCGCTACAAGGGAAAGCTTTATGCCCCCTGCCTCGGCTACTTCGACCGACGGCTCGAGCCGGTGATCTTCACCACCGACAAGTTTCGCGGGGAGTATCCGCGGAACCTCGAACAGAAGGATCCCGAGAGCTGGGCCGTCTGGCCGCTCTTCTTCCAGGATCCCTACAGGGCCGTGCGAAACAACGAATGGCCCGGACGGCCTGCCAACCCCTCGCGCGACGAGGGCCGCCCGAGCCGCACGAATCTCTTCGGCACCGACCAATACGGCGTCGACGTGCTCGCCAAGATGGTGCACGGCACGACCGTGGCCCTCCTCGTCGGTTTCCTCTCGATGGGCATCGCCGGCACGATCGGCGTCGTCGTCGGGGCGCTCGGGGGCTATTTCGGTGGATGGGTCGATTCGCTCACCAGCCGGATCACCGAGGTGGTGATGTGCGTGCCCACGCTCGTGCTGATCCTCGCGCTCGTCGCGATCGTGGACAAGCCGACGATCTGGAAGACGATGGCGATCATCGGCTGCACCGGCTGGACCGGCATCGCCCGGCTTACCCGCGGCGAATTCCTCCGGCTCAAGTCGAGCGAGTTCGTGATGGCTGCCCGTGCCGCCGGCGCCGGACCGGTTCGGATCATGCTCCGCCACATCCTTCCCAACGCCCTGGCCCCGATCCTCGTGCCGATCACGTTCGGCATCGCGTCGGCGATCCTGATGGAGAGTTCGCTCTCGTTCCTCGGCTTCGGACCGCCGCCGCCGGCAGCCAGCTGGGGCTCGCTGCTCAACGACGCGCGGAGCAACCTGGCCATGTGGTGGCTGGTGGTGTTTCCCGGCGTCGCGATCTT
>JBJTSM010000806.1:0-6186 GCA_046076685.1 Planctomycetia bacterium
CTCGTCGGGTGCGGCGAGCGTCACGCCGATGCTGATCGTGGCCTCGATCATGTCGTCTCCGGCCCGGATCGGCTCGGCTGCGCTGCGGCGGAGTTCTTCGGCGCAGGCGGTCGCCTCGTCGAGGCTATTGACCGCCTGGAGCACCACGATCAGTTCGTCTCCGGAGATTCTTCCCGCCATGTCGTCGGCCGACCGCAGGCAGCCGTGGATCCTCTTGCCCAAGGCCGCGAGCACCGCGTCGCCGGCGGCGTGGCCATGGGCGTCGTTGATCCCCTTGAAGCCGTCGATGTCGCACCAGAGCAGGGCGATCGATGGTTTGCGACCCGCCACGGCGACGGCGAGCCGCTCGAGCAGTTCCCGCCGGTTGCACAGACCCGTGAGGGGGTCGATCCGGGCTCTGCGTTCGAGGTCCTGCTCCATCCGGACCTGCTCGTCGATCACGTGCATGGAGGCGACCATGCCGCTGACGGCCCCACCGGTCGTCCGGTAGGGAAACGTGTGAACCTCCACCCAACGAGTGTCGCCGTCGGCGGCGCGGACCTGGGCGCGGGAGACGGTTCCCTGTCCCGCCAGCACGTGGGCCTTGTCCCGCTCGAACTGGTTCCGGGCCTCCTCGGTGGCGAGAAACTCGCGGCCGTCGCGGCCTATCGTCTCGGCCGGCGGCCAGCCGAGCACGGGCGTGATCGACGGGGAAATCCAGAGGATCGTGTCGTTTGAGTCGAGCCGGAGGATGACGTCGGTCGAGTTTTCTGCCAGCAGCCGAAACTGCTCCTCGGAGGCGGCCAGTCGCTCAGCCGCCTCGTGCCGCCCGGTGACGTCCCGCCAGACGAGGCTGATCCAGCCGGGGCCCCTGATGCCGCGGATGTCGAGCCGGCGGAGGCCGACGCCCCGCAGCATGAACGGAAAGTCGTCGAGCAAAAGCGGGCTGCCGGTGTCTGCCAGGGCGGCGAGACTGCGGAGCAGGCCGGATGATTCCAATTCGGGGAACACTCCGCAGAGCCTCGTGCCGACGAGACGGTCGCGGTCGACCGTGAACCAGGTGCAGGCGGCCGGATTCACGTCGAGGCAGGTGAAGTCGACCACCTGCCGCTCGTCGTTCCGCACCGGCTCGACGATCGCCAGCGGGTCGAGCATGCCTTCAAGCGTGGCCCGCAGCCGCAGCCGCTCGGCGGCGAGCACCTCCTGGGCCTGCACCTCGCGGTGGATGTCGCGCCAGCCTCCCAGGCGGCCGATCACCGTGCCATGGTCGTCGAAGGCGGGCCGCAGGGAGACGCAAAACCATTGGTAGCCGTCGTCGGCGATCCGCAGCCGCAGCCGCGACTCGGCGGCCTCGCCCCGCGATACCTCGTCTTCCATCGTCTGCACCCGGTCTTTCTCTTCCGGGTGCACGAGCGTTGCGAAGCGTTCGCCGATCACGTCTTCCGGCTGGCGGCCGATCCGCAGCCGCACCGACGGCGTGATCCAGCGAATGATGCCGGAGTTGTCGGTCTCCATCACCACGTCGGAGGCGTTTTCCGTGAAGACACGGAAGCGACGGGCCAGCGATTCGCTCGTTTCGGCCAACTGCATCCGCGCCCGGCGCCGGGTCCGCACCAGCCGAAACCAGAGCCAGGCGACGCACGCGAAGAGCACCAGGTCGGGCACGACCGACAGGGCCACCCAGAGCCACCTCGGCAGCCTGCCCAAGTCGACGTCGAAGATCTGTGTCCAAAGCATACGAAACCCTACGCCCGCCGCGGATGCAGGGGAAATGTCGGCCCGAGGCGGGGCCGGGGATGGCCGCCAGTTTCCCGGCCGCGGGTGGCTCCATAGAGTTCCGGCACCGAGCATTGCCCCACGGCTCAATCAACGGTGCCCCATGGAACTCGCGCTGCCTCATGTCGTCGTCAGGGTCTGCGGCCCGGGGGTCGGCCCCGACCTCGCCGCTGCGCTGAGCGTCTATCCCGTGGAGGTGACGGAGGCCCGCGATCGGTCGGAAATGCGCCGCGTGTCGGGCGGCCGTGGTCGAGACGTGGGCCGAATTTCCCGGCGTGCCGATCCTTGTCGTATCGGACCAGCCGCATCCCCATGTGCCGAGCGAGACAGGCAGCGGCGGCTTTGTCGACACCGCGCCGAGCGGCCAGCCGATCCAGGACATCTCCTGGCTCGTGCTCGAGGCGGTCAGCCGGGCGGCCCACCGGCCTGGCATCGCCGAGCGGCCCCTCGGGCCGCATCGGATCGACGTCGATGGGCGGGGGAGCGTTGTGTCGGTGGCCCTCACGCCCGATGTAGCGCTTACGTCCCTCCGTCGGCTGCGGAGTGGCGACTCCCTCCTGCCCTTGGTCGAGCCGCTCGAACGCGATGCGATCACGGCCGCGATCGAGCGGGCGGCGGCCGGCGCGACGCAGTTCATGACCACGCGGCTGCTCGACGACAGCGGCGGCCGCCACATCTTTGTGATGGGGATGCAAGGCCGTCGTGACCATGGCGTCACGCTGCTGCTCCAGCCGCTCGTCTTCGGCAACTCGGTCGTCGGCCGGCATGTCAACAACCGGGAGCCGATCACGGGCCTGCTCACCAGTGGGGCGATATCGCGGACGCTCGAAGAGTGGGAACGACAGGGATCGGCGGCGGGGGTGTCTGCGGTCATTCTGCTCTCGCTCGATGATTTCGAGGCGATTAGCCACTTGATTGGACACAAGGCGACGGATGTCGTGCTGCTGGGCGTGGCGGCCGCGGTAAACCACTTTTTTCCCTATCCGTGCCTGACGAGCCGGCTCACGGGAGATTCTTTTCTTGCCTACATGCCACAGGCTGAGCCAGACGAGACGCAGCACCGAGCTGAGCAGCTGCTCGATGCCCTGGCCGCGATCGAAGTGCCCGGTTTCTCGCCGCGGTTCGGACTCCGCTGCTCAATCGGCGTGGCGTGCATAACCGACGGCGACCCCGATTTCACCTTGCGGGTTGCCGAGGCCGCCGCGGCCGAGGCACACGCGGCCGGCGGCCAGCGGATCGTCGTCGCCGGCGACCCGCAGTTCAGTTCCGCCCAGACCAGGACGCTGACGACGTGCATGGACCTCGGCTCCTGGGAGATGTGGCTGCAGCCGGTGGTGCGTCACGGCCACGAGCAGGCGGAATACCACGAGGCGCTCGCGCGGTTCGACGGACAGCGGGCCTGGGCCTCGCGGGCTGATCTTTTTCTTGCGGGCCAGGCGCAAGGCCTGCTCGAACGATTCGACCGGATGATGCTGCAGCGGGCCCTCGAGACGCTCGAGTCGCACGCAGACGCACGGCTTTCGGTCAACGTGAGCTTCGAGACGTTCGTCTCGAAGGCCTTTCCGGGTTCGTTTCTCGAACTCATCCGCGAGGTGCCTGATGCATGTGGACGGATCGTCATCGAGATCGCGCCGCGGTGCGTGGCGGCACCGGCTGAGCTGGTGCGGCCACGGCTCGAGACCCTCGCGGAGGCCGGTGTCGCCGTCGCGCTCGACGACTTCGGCAGCGGTATCTGTCGGCTGAGCTACCTCACGCAGTGGCCGATCTCGATCGTGAAGCTCGACCGGCTCGTGACCGGGTATGTCGACGACGACCCGCTGCAGCGCGACTTCGTCCGCACCGTGGTGAGCCTCTGCCGCGCCCGCGGGATCACGACCTGCGCCGAATACACGCGGAGCGAGGAGCAGCTGACCCGGCTCGTCGAGGACGGCGTCGAACTCTTCCAGGGGGAGCTCTTCGGCATGCCGCGGCCCGCGGCGGAGGTCTTCGCGCCCGCCTTCACGCGGTGATCCGGTGGCCGTGGAACGCCAGCCGTTCGCAGGCCGCCACCACGCGATCGACCTCGATCCCGGCCATAGCGAGCGTGTCGGTCTTGCGGTCTTCCCACTTCGGCCGCAGTTCGGCCGGTGGCTCGACCGTGGCGTGGATGCGGCCGTAGGGGCCGTTACGGTCGGCGGGCACCGGGCCGAAGAGGCCGACGCAGGGCGTGCCCACCGCGGCGGCGAGATGCAGCGGGCCGGTGTCGCCCGAGATGAACAGCCGCGCGAGCCGGGCAAGTGCGGCCAGATCCTGAAGCGACGTCTGCGGTGCGACGACCGTCGCCCGCGGCGCGGCCGCGGCGATCCGCTCGGCGCTCGCCCGTTCACGGTCGCCTCCCCAGACGACAACCGACGTCATGCCGTGGCGGTCAAAGAGGGCTCTGGCCACCGCCGCGAACCGTTCCTCCGGCCAGATCTTCGACGGCCAGCCGGCGCCCGGATTGACGAGTGCCGGTGCCGACCCGAGCCGCAGCGTGGCCAGCCACTCCTCCATGCGACGGCGGCTCACCGGCCAGTCGGGCATGGCGAAGGAGGGGGACGGCTCCCGCACGCCCAGCGGCGCGAGCAGGTCGCAGTTGCGGTCCACCACGTGCGCGGCCGTCGTCGGCACGGCGTGCGTGTAGGCCAGCCAGGCGGCCTCGCGCGACTCCGGCCGCGCGTGGCCGATCCGCACTCGAGCGGCTGAGAGCCAGGTGGGAACGGCGCTCTTGAGCAGCCCCTGCATGTCGATGGCGACGTCGGCGCGGAAGTCGAGCAGCTGGCGGCGAAGCGCTCGGATCGCCTGCCAGGATTTCATCCAGCCGCGGGGCAGGCGGAAGAGGTGGTCGATGGCGGGATGGCCCGCGAGCACGTCGGCGGCGCGGCCCTCGACCACCCAGCCGACCCGCGTGTTGGGAAACGCCTTCTTGATCGCGACGGCGGCGGGCACGCCATGGAGCACGTCTCCGATGGCGGAAAGCTTGACGCAAACGACCGCACGTGGGGCATCCATGCCGCGCACTCCGGGTAGGGAACAGGGGTTGAGCCCGGAAAGTTCATCGCACGCGAGGCTCTGGGGCAAGGCCAGTTTGTCGCCAGCCTGCGGCCAGGTTGTCGCGGTCGGCCGCCTCCCAGGCCGAGGGCTGGCCGGTCGGGGGGCCGGAACCTAGCCTTACGGCTCAGTTCTCGTTCCGGTGGCGTTCCCACGGTTGCTCCGCATGACCCACGGCCATGAAACGGCGGTGCCTCGAGACGTCGGCGACATCGACGTCGCCGGCTTCTGCGCCGCCATCGACCGGCTCAAGGCCGAGGCGCACGCGGCCATCGGGTCGGCCGACTACGCCCACCTGCGACGGATCGAACGGTATGGCCGCGCCGCCACGCTCGCGGGCTACGCCACGGCCTGGATCATCCCCAATCCGCTCAGCGCCTTCTTCTTGAGCCTCGGCCAGTTCACCCGCTGGCTGCTCGCGCATCACATCCTGCACCGCGGCTACGACCGCGTGCCGGGCATTCCCCGCCGCTACACGAGCCAGGTCTTCGCCCGCGGGTGGCGGCGGTACGTCGACTGGTTCGACTGGCTGCTGCCCGACGCCTGGGACTACGAGCACAACACGCTCCACCACTACCACACGGGCGAGGATGGCGATCCCGACGTCGCGGAACGGCACCTCGAGTTCCTGCGCCGGATGCGGATCCCGGTGGTGCTCAAATACGCGGTCGTCGCGATCGTGGCCTGCACCTGGAAGATCATCTACTACGCCCCCAACTCGCTCGGCGTGATGCACCCCGCCGGCGGCCGGCGCCGCGGGCGGGAGTCGATCGCCGTGCTGACGGTGGGCAGCGTCCTCGACTTCCGGCGGCCGGCCGTGCGGCGACTGTGGCTGCAGTGCTATGCCCCGTATGCCGGCTGGCACTTCGTGGTCGTGCCGCTGCTCTTTCTGCCGCTCGGCCCGGCAGCGTCGCTGGCGGTGTTGCTCAACAAACTACTCGCCGAGGCGATCACCAACGCGCACGCCTTCCTCGTGATCGCCCCCAACCACACCGCCGACGACCTCTACCGCTTCCGCTTCCACTACCGGCGGAAGGAGGAGTTCTACGTGACGTCGGTGCTGGGCTCGGCCAACTACCGGTGCGGCCCGGAGTTCGTCGATTACCTGAGCATCTGGCTCAACTACCAGATCGAGCACCACCTCTTTCCCGACCTGCCGATGCGGCAGTATTGCCTGATCCAGCCGCGGGTGAAGGCGGCGTGTCTCGAGCACGGCCTTCCCTACCGTCAGGAGAGCGTGTTCCGGCGGTTCAGCAGGATGCTCGACATCTGCGTCGGGAAGACGAGCATGCGGCAGCTCGAGGCGTTTCCCGCGGTCGCCGCGTTTGCCCCCATGGCTCCCAGGGCACTGGCAGCTCCTCC